>WGFB01000015.1 GCA_015492435.1 Gammaproteobacteria bacterium
CGCCCTGGCCCTTGCTGCAGGCAGCCAGGACAACGCCAGTTGCCAGGTGATCCGCGTCGAACGCATCGGCAGCCTCGACGAAGAGGCGTTCTACCGTCAGCTCACCGAACTCCCCTTCCCCCCACCCCTGGAGCCGGGCATGGTGCTGGACGGTTACCGTATCCTGCGGGAGCTGCACGCCAGCAAGCGCACCCAGGTCTACCTGGCCCTGGACACGGAGACGGACACCCGCGTGGTGATCAAGACCCCCTCCGTCAACTTCGAGGACGACCCGGAATACATCGACAGCTTCCTGCACGAGGAATGGGCCGGGCGGCGCATCCACAATCCCCATGTGCTCAAGGTGGTGGAGGCCACGCGGCGGCGGCGCTTCCTCTACTATGTCACCGAATACCTGGAAGGCCAGACCCTGCGCCAGTGGATGAACGACCATCCGCGGCCCTCCCTGGCGGAAGTGCGCCCCATCGTCGAGCAGATCGCCATGGGCCTGCGCGCCTTCCACCGCCTGGAAATGCTGCACCAGGACCTCAAGCCGGAGAACATCGTCATCGACGGCCACGGCACGGTGAAGATCGTGGACTTCGGCTCCACCCGCATCGCCGGCATCCAGGAGATCGCCGCTCCCGTGGACCGCGACCGCCCCCTGGGCACCCTGGACTACGCCGCCCCCGAATATTTTGAAGGCCTGGCAGGCACTTACCGCTCCGACCTGTATTCCCTGGGCGTCATCGCCTATGAAATGCTGACGGGCAGGCTGCCCTATGGCGGCCCCCTGTCCACCCGCACCCTGAAAAAGGCCACCTACCAGCCGGCCAGAAAACACAACCCGGAGATTCCCGCCTGGGTGGATGGCGCCCTGCAAAAGGCGGTGCACAAGAATCCAGCGCGCCGCTACGAGGCCAAGTCGGAGTTCATCTACGATCTCTCCCATCCCAACCCGGCATTCGCCAGGCCCTCGGCCACCCCCCTGCTGGAACGGGACCCAACGGCCTTCTGGCGCACCCTGTCCGTCATCCAGGGGCTCATCATTCTGGCCCTGCTTGTATATATGGCCCGCCAGGGCTAGCCCTGAAAAAATTTTGCCATCACACCTTGACTCTGATTTTTTCGCCCCTATTATTATTGGCACTCATCGGCCCGGAGTGCTAACAATACTCCGCGGCGCGCGAAAAAAGAGCACAACCTACTGTTTCTTAATGACATTATGGAGGCTAGCATAACAATGAACATTAGACCGTTACATGACCGCGTTATCATTCGCCGCAAGGAGGAAGAGCGCACCAGTCCGGGCGGCATCGTGATTCCCGATACCGCGACGGAAAAACCCATTCGCGGCGAAGTCATCGCGGTCGGCAATGGCAAATTGCTGGAGAACGGAGATGTGCGTCCCCTGGATGTCAGCGTCGGTGACGAGGTGCTGTTCGGCAAGTATTCCGGCACCGAGGTCAAGGTGGGAGGCGAGGAACTGCTCGTCATGCGTGAAGACGACATCATGGCCGTCGTCGAAGGCTGAGTCCGTTCGCCAGACATTTCCATTGAAGCTAGAACCAATTCTGATTTGAGAGGAATCCGAGAATGACTGCAAAAGAAGTTAAATTCAGCACAGAAGCGCATCATCGCATGCTCGAGGGTGTCAACATCCTGGCCAATGCCGTCAAGGTCACCCTGGGTCCCAAGGGGCGCAACGTGGTCCTGGACAAGAGCTTCGGGGCCCCCACCATCACCAAGGACGGCGTCTCCGTGGCCAAGGAAATCGAGCTGGATGACAAGTTCGAGAACATGGGCGCCCAGATGGTCAAGGAAGTGGCTTCCCAGACCTCCGACGTCGCCGGCGACGGCACCACCACCGCCACGGTGCTGGCCCAGGCCATCCTGCGCGAGGGCATGAAGGCCGTCACCTCCGGCATGAACCCCATGGACCTCAAGCGCGGCATCGACAAAGCCGTGTCCACCGCCGTCGAGGAACTCAAGAAGATCTCCCAGCCCTGCGTGGATGACAAGTCCATCGCCCAGGTGGGCACCATCTCCGCCAACTCAGACGAGGCCGTGGGCCGCATCATCGCCGACGCCATGGACAAGGTGGGCAAGGAAGGCGTCATCACCGTCGAGGAAGGCTCCACCCTGGAGAACGAGCTGGACGTCGTCGAGGGCATGCAGTTCGACCGCGGCTATCTGTCCCCCTATTTCATCAACAACCAGCAGAACATGAGCGTCGAGCTGGAGAACCCCTACATCCTGCTCTTCGACAAGAAGATCTCCAACATCCGTGATCTGCTGCCCCTGCTGGAGGGCGTCGCCAAGTCCGGCAAGCCGCTGCTGATCATCGCCGAGGACGTGGAAGGCGAAGCCCTCGCCACCCTGGTGGTCAACAACATCCGCGGCATCGTCAAGGTGGCCGCCGTCAAGGCCCCCGGTTTCGGCGATCGCCGCAAGGCCATGCTGGAAGATATCGCCATCCTCACCGGCGGCCAGGTCATTTCCGAGGAAGTGGGCCTGTCCCTGGAGAAGGCGACGCCCGAAGAGCACCTGGGCAACGCCAAGAAGGTGCAGATCACCAAGGAGAACACCACCATCATCGATGGCGCCGGCAATCCTTCCGACATCGAGGCCCGCGTGACCCAGATCCGCGCCCAGATCGAGGAATCCACCTCCGACTATGACCGCGAGAAGCTGCAGGAGCGCGTCGCCAAGCTGGCCGGCGGTGTGGCCGTCATCAAGGTCGGCGCGGCCACCGAAATCGAGATGAAGGAGAAGAAGGCCCGCGTCGAGGATGCCCTGCACTCCACCCGCGCCGCCGTCGAGGAAGGCGTGGTGCCCGGTGGCGGTGTCGCATTGCTGCGCGCCCAGAAGGCCGTCAAGGCCCTCAAGGGCAACAACCATGATCAGGATGTGGGCATCGCCATCGCGGCGCGCGCCATGGAAGAGCCCCTGCGCCAGATCGTCAGCAACGCCGGTGACGAACCTTCCGTCGTCCTCAACAAGGTCGCGGAAGGCGAGGGCAACTTCGGCTACAACGCCGCCACGGGCGAGTACGGCGACATGGTGGAATTCGGTATCCTGGATCCCACCAAGGTCACGCGCAGCGCCCTGCAGAATGCGGGTTCCGTGGCCGGCCTGATGATCACCACCGAGGCCATGGTGGCCGAGATCCCGCAGGAAGAAAAGGCGGGCGCCGGTGGCATGCCCGACATGGGCGGCATGGGTGGCATGGGCGGCATGATGTAAACCGCCCCTCCCACCCGCATCAAGCTGTAAAAAAGCCCCGCCGGCATTTTACCGGCGGGGCTTTTTTTACAGTAAGATCAGATTTTATCTTCGTGTCCCTCGTGCCCTTCGTGGTGGACAGGATATTATCCCGAAAGCATCAACCATCACATGGAAAGCACGCTGCCATGCCCATCGTCGTCGCTCTCCTCCAAGGTGAGATTGGAACCCGAGGCGCGGCTGTCCTTCTCCTCCAGGTCGATGCGCAAACGCAGGTTGTTCTGCGAATCGGCGTTTCTCAGCGCTTCCTCGTAAGAGATGCGGCCATCCTTGTACAGGCGGTACAGGGCGCCGTCAAAGGTCTGCATGCCCACATTCTCGGACTTCTCCATGACGTCCTTGATCTTGTGTATCTCCCCCTTGAGGATATGGTCGCATATGAGGGGCGTCCCCAACAGCACCTCGAAGGCGGCCGCCCGCTTGCCATCCAGGGAGGGGATGAGACGCTGGGAAACGATACCGCGCACATTCAATGACAGGTCCATCAGCAACTGCTTCTGGCGGTCCTCGGGAAAGAAGTTGATGATGCGGTCGAAGGCCTGGTTGGCGTTGTTGGCGTGCAGGGTGGAGATGGCCAGATGCCCCGTCTCGGCGAAGGCGATGGCGTGTTCCATGGTCTCCCGGTCGCGAATCTCGCCGATCAGGATAACGTCCGGCGCCTGGCGCAGGGTATTCTTGAGGGCTTCCTGATAGCTGTTGGTGTCATACCCCACCTCGCGCTGGTTGATGATGGAACGCTTGTGATTGTGTATGAACTCGATGGGATCCTCGATGGTGATGATGTGCCCGGCGTGATGGCTGTTGCGGTAGTCGATGAGGGCCGCCAGCGAGGTGGACTTGCCCGATCCCGTGGCCCCCACGAACAGGATGAGCCCGCGCTTCTGCATCACCAGCTTGGTGAGAATGGGGGGCATGCCCAGTTCATCCATCTTGGGGATCTGGGTCTTGATGTTACGGATCACCAGGCCCACCTGGCTGCGCTGCTTGAAGATGTTGACGCGGAAACGCCCGATCTTGCGCTCGGAGATGGCGAGGTTCATCTCCGGATTGGTTTCGAAGGCCTCCATCTGCTCCTTGGTCATGATCTTGTTGGCAATCAGCTCCGTGCCGCCGGGCGGGATGGGATTGTTCTCCACCGGGACGAGGCGGCCCTGGATCTTCATGCTGGGCGGGGCGCCTACCGTGAGATAGAGGTCGGAGGCGTCCTTGGCCACCATCAGTTTGAGGTAATCGGTGAATTCCATTATCGTGATCTGCCGCAGGCTGTAGAATGTGAGTATCTATTCACCACGAAGGGCAAGAAGATACGACCTGCGCTTACGGTAAAACAGGCGATTGGCCACAAGGCTGGCGCTGAGCATCATTCCTGTTTTTTGTAAGAACAAAATCAAAGGTTTTGCACTATTGATTCAAAACCTTCGTGCACTTCGTGTTCTACATGGTGAATCGTTACTATTGAATATCTTTTTCTATTATCGGCACGACACCGGACGCCTTGAATGCAGACCCCCATCAATCCCGCCTTGCACGGAACCAGGTATTTGCGCCATCCCAAGGAACTGGACGGACAGGTTGAAAAAGAATGGGCCGCCTACCTGGAAGCCGCGCAGGCTGCCAACATAGAACCTCCCGCCCATCCCGAAACCGTAGGCAATATCAAGCGGGTATGGTCCCTGAGCGAGTTCGTTGCCCAGAATTGCATACGCCACCCGGCCATGCTGCCGGAACTGCTGCACAGCGGCGATCTGTTGCTGGCCTACCCGGAGACCTTCTTTCGGGAAATCTACAAGGCCTTGCAACCCGCCCGCGACAGGGAGGATCTGGAACGGATCCTGCGGGAAATCCGCCGCCGCGAGATGACGCGCATCGCCTGGCGCGACCTGAGCGGCTGGGCCTCCCTGGATGAGACCCTGCGCGACCTGTCCCTTCTGGCGGAACACCTGTTGTGCGCGGCCCTGGAGCGCCTCTACCGGTGGCAATGCAGGGAGCTGGGCGCCCCGTGGGACGAACAGCGCCGCCACAAGCAATCTCTGATCGTGCTGGCCATGGGCAAGCTGGGGGCTGGAGAGCTCAATTTCTCGTCGGACATCGACCTCATATTCTGCTATCCCGAGGAGGGCGAGACGCGCGGCAGGCGCCCCACCCTCAGCAACGCGGAATTCTTCACCCGCCTGGGCCAGGACCTGATCAACATCCTCAGCCGCCATACGGACGAAGGCTGGGTCTACCGCGTGGACATGCGCCTGCGCCCCTATGGCAACAGCGGCCCGCTTGTGATGAGTTTCGACGCCCTGGAGGAATACTATCAGTCCCAGGGCCGCGAATGGGAGCGCTATGCCATGATCAAGGCGCGGCCCATGGGGGGCGACCCGGAACAGGGGGCGCGCCTCATGGAGCGGCTGAGGCCCTTCGTCTACCGCCGCTACATCGATTTCAGCGCCCTCGAGTCCCTGCGCGACATGAAGGCCCTCATCAACCGCGAAGTGGAAAAGAAGGAACTGCAGGACAACATCAAGACTGGCCCTGGCGGTATTCGCGAGATCGAGTTCATCGGCCAGGCCTTCCAGCTGATCCGAGGCGGTCGCGAACCGGCGCTGCGCATCCGCCCCATTCAACAGGTGCTCGCCTGCCTGGCCCGGGAAGGCCACCTGCCGCAGGCTGCCTGCCAGGAGCTGCAGGAGGCCTATGGGTTTCTGCGGCGCGTGGAAAACCGCCTGCAGGAATGGGCGGACGAGCAGACCCACCAGCTTCCCACGGATACCCCGGGCCGCGCCCGCCTGGCTTTCGCCATGGGTTTCCACGACTGGCCGGGCTTCCTGAAATGCCTCAACCACCACCGCCAGCGGGTCCACGGCCATTTTGAACAGGTCTTCGAGGCCCCGCAGCTCGAAGGTGGAGCAAGCGCCACGCCAGATCACCCTCCCATGGCGCGCGTCTGGCTGGGCGGCGCGGATGACAAGGCAGCCATACTGACGCTGGAAAAAGCCGGTTTCGCGGACCCGGGCGAGGCCCTGCGGCGCATCCGCGCCCTGCAGGGCTGCCACGCCTGCCGGGCCCTCAGCGCTCGCGGACGCCAGCGCCTGGACCAGCTCATGCCCCTGCTGCTGCGGGCCGTCTCCCTGAGCCATCTCCCGGACACCACCCTGGCACGGGTACTGGATCTCATCGAGGCCATCGCCCGCCGTACGGCCTATCTGGCCCTGCTGAACGAGAACCCCATGGTGCTCTCGCAACTGGTGCGGCTGTGCGCCGCCAGCCCCTGGATCAGCGACACGCTCACCCGCCATCCCGTCCTGCTGGACGAGTTGGTGGACCCCCGCACCCTCTATTCCCCTCTCGACAGGGAGGAACTGCGCCATGAACTCGAAACCCTGCTGGCGCGCGTGCCACCCCGCGACCAGGAACAGCAACTGGATACCCTGCGCTATTTCAAACAGATCAACATGCTGAGGGTCGCCGCCGCCGACGTGACGGACATCCTGCCCCTCATGGTGGTCAGTGACCATCTCACCGGGATCGCCGAGGTCATTCTGCGCGAGGTCCTGGCCCTGGCGCGGCAACAACTACGGGAAAGAAAAAAATCCCCAACATCTCACGGCGATGGAAGATTCGGCATCATCGGTTATGGCAAGCTGGGCGGCATTGAAATGAGCTACGGCTCCGACCTGGACCTGGTCTTTCTGCACAATGCAAGAAACGCGGCGGAACAAGCCTATTTCGCGCGCCTGGGGCAACGGGTTATCCATATTCTCAGCACGCATACCCCTGGAGGCGTGCTGTACGAAGTTGACATGCGCCTGCGCCCCAGTGGCGCCTCGGGGCTGCTGGTCAGCCCCCTGGAGGCCTTCAGCCGCTACCAGGAGGAAGAAGCCTGGACCTGGGAACACCAGGCCCTGGTGCGCGCCCGTTTCGTTGCCGGGGATCCCTTCATCCGGCAATGTTTCGACGAGACCCGCGCCAGGGTGCTCAGACTGCCCCGCAATCCCGGCGAACTGCGCCGCGAGGTCCGCGACATGCGCCAGCGCATGCGCGAGGAACTGTCCCGCCCCCGGCCTGGCAGGTTCGATATCAAGCATGATACCGGGGGCCTGGCGGACATCGAGTTCCTGGTTCAGTTCGGTGTCCTGCGCTGGGCCCATGACCATCCCGAACTGACCACCTATACGGACAATATCCGGCTGCTGGCGGACTTTGGCCGCCTGGGCCTGATGCCGGAAAAAGAGGCCTGCCTTCTGAGTCAGGCCTACCAGGACTACCGCAAGACGATTCACCGCCTGGTGCTGCAGGAACTTCCCGCCATCGTTGACGAGAAACAGTTCCGGGAGGAACGTCGGCTTGTTGGTGCCGCGTGGAAGCGCCTGCTGGGCGATTATTCTGACCACGACCCGTGCCGGCCCGCACGATGACCATGCATTGAGGCCGTATTTTCGCTACAATCTAGCGTTCGCAATTTCAACAAGAGAGTGGGGAAAACCGGATCTATGAGTATCGTGGGAATGGAAGATCGTGATGGCGTCATCTGGATGGACGGCGAGCTGGTTCCATGGCGGGAAGCCAGGGTGCATGTGCTCACCCATACGCTCCATTA
>WGFB01000016.1 GCA_015492435.1 Gammaproteobacteria bacterium
ATTGTCCAATATTCCCCACTGCTGCCTCCCGTAGGAGTCTGGGCCGTGTCTCAGTCCCAGTGTGGCTGATCGTCCTCTCAGACCAGCTACTGATCGTCGCCTTGGTAGGCCTTTACCCCACCAACAAGCTAATCAGACATAGGCTCATCCAATAGCGCGAGGTCCGAAGATCCCCCGCTTTCCCCCGTAGGGCGTATGCGGTATTAGCCTGAGTTTCCCCAGGTTGTCCCCCACTACTGGGCAGATTCCTATGCATTACTCACCCGTCCGCCACTCGACGCCTGGTAGCAAGCTACCATCGTTTCCGTTCGACTTGCATGTGTTAAGCATGCCGCCAGCGTTCAATCTGAGCCATGATCAAACTCTCAAGTTTATAACTTGGCGCTGTCTCGCGACAGCAAAATTGACCATGCACGAAATGTCCGGAGACATTCCATACATGGATGCTTTCTGGTGAAACTTCACCACATCGAAAGCACCCACACAAATTGCTTGAGTTCACTGATTGTTAAAGAGCAATGGCCGGACACTTGATGCCTCTCAGCCAAGTCGGACGATTATACATGAGTCCGCCTCCCCGTCAACACCCGCAGCCGGCCTTTGGCCGTCCCGGCATGACCGGAGAGATGCGCATTATACGCACTCGGGCGGTGACGTCAACTGTAATTCAGGGGAAAGAGTAAAGATAAAAGAGGAAAGTTAAAAAAACCTTTTTAATCAAACTGATAGACATAGAAGCAAGGTGCTGCAAGGACTCCGGAAAAGCAAAAAACCATCAGTTCCCCGCTTGCACGATGGTGACTCTGGCGAAGTGGCGTTTGCCTTTCTGGAGGAGGTAGGTGTTGCCCGCCTGCAGTTCCAGGGTTTCGTCCTCGATGCGCTGGCCGTCTACGCGCACGCCGCCGCCGCGGATGTTGCGGCGCGCCTCGGAGGTGCTGGCCGACAGTCCCGCCGCCTTGAGGGCCAGGGAGATGGGCATGGCCCCGCCTTCGCTGACCAGGCGTTTCTCCTCGATGTCCTCGGGAATGGCACCTTTCTGGAAGCGCGCAATGAAGGCCTCCCTGGCGCGCGTGGCATCGCCCTCGCTGTGAAAGCGGGCCACGATCTCCCCGGCCAGGCGGAATTTGATATCGCGCGGGTTGGCGCCCTCCGCGACATCCTTGCGGTACCGCTCGATCTCCGCCATGGGCCGGAAGCTCAGCAGCTCGAAATAGCGCCACATCAGCTCGTCGGATATGGACATGAGCTTGCCGAACATGTCATCGGGCGCATCGGTGATGCCCACATAATTGTTGAGGGACTTGGACATCTTCTGCACGCCGTCCAGCCCCTCCAGGATGGGAACGGTGAGGATGACCTGGGGGCGTTGCCCGTAGTCCCGCTGCAACTCTCGCCCCACCAGCAGATTGAACTTCTGATCGGTGCCGCCCAACTCCACGTCGGCCTTGAGGGCCACGGAGTCGTAGCCCTGCACCAGGGGATAGAGGAATTCGTGAATGGCGATGGGCTGCCCCGCCTGGTGGCGCTTGCTGAAGTCGTCCCGCTCCAGCATCCTCGCCACCGTATACCTGGCGGCGAGCTGGATCATGCCGGCGGCATCGAGATCGTTCATCCAACTGGAGTTGAACATCACCAGGGTCTGCTCGGGGTCCAGTATCTTGAAGATCTGCTGCTCGTAGGTGCGCGCGTTCTCGATGACCTCGTCACGGGTCAAAGGCTGCCGGGTGATGTTCTTGCCTGTCGGATCGCCGATCATGCCGGTGAAATCGCCGATCAGAAAAATACACTCGTGCCCCAGTTCCTGGAACTGGCGCAGTTTGTTGAGCAAGACGGTGTGGCCCAGATGCAGGTCGGGCGCGGTGGGATCGAATCCCGCCTTGACGCGCAGCGTCTTCCCTTCCTTCAGACGCTCGCGCAATTCCTCCTCCACGAGGATTTCCTCGCTGCCGCGCCTGATTAATTCCAAAGCTTCTGTTACCTCTGTTTTCGACATGATACGCCCTTGTGCATTCATCAAGTAAGCAAGTCTTTTCGCCGATATATCAGGCAGCATGACACTGAAATGCGCGACCAGAAACAAGCTGTTACGACACCTGACTGTTGACCGCCGCCGACAGCCGGGCTATGGTTAACCCTCATGCGCCCGGGTTTTCTAAGGACAGACGAATCTTGATCAGAAACGACTATAAGCCAGAACGCCTGAAAACGAAACCTGAACGCAGCGCCTATCATCGGCACCTGCTGGTCTTCACGGGCATCCTCATCGGAATCGGCATCGTGCTGGGGGTTTCGCCCGACCCGATAGGCGCCACGCGCGCGACAGGCTTTACGCCCGGCGAGCAGTCCGCCACCCTGCCCTCTCTGCCAGGCGGGCAGGAACAGGCGGGGGCGGAGGAAACGCTCCAGGTCAGCAAGATCGCGCCCTCCCCCGAACCCGCCGGCCGCTGGCACACCGCCACCGTCAAGCCGGGCGACAACCTTTCCCTGATCTTCAAGCGCCACCGGCTCTCCGCCAGGCAGTTGCAGGACATTCTGGCGCTGGGCGATGACGTCAAGGCGCTGACGCGCATCTATCCAGGTGACGAGTTGTCTCTTCATATTGACGAGGACCGCCGCCTGCGCAAGCTGGTCTACGACTTCAGCGACGTAAAAACCCTGGAAATCACCCGCAGCGGGGAAACATTCGTTCCGCGCATCATCGAACATCAACCCGATGTGCGCCGCGCGCACGCCAGCGGTGTCATCAACGATTCACTTTTCCTGACCGCGCAGCGCGCGGGGCTGTCCGATAACATCACCATGGAGCTGGCCGCCATTTTCGGCTGGGATATCGACTTCTCCCTGGACATCCGCGAGGGTGACCGCTTCACGGTCATCTATGAAGAACTGTTCCTTCACGGTGAAAAACTGAAGGACGGCAAGATCCTGGCCGCGGAATTCGTCAACCGGGGCAAGACCTACCGCGCCATACGCTATACGGATGCCAGCGGCAGAACCGATTACTACAGCCCGGACGGCAAGAGCATGCGCAAGGAATTCCTGCGCTCCCCCGTGGATTTCACGCGGGTCAGCTCGCGCTTCAACCTGAAGCGCAAGCATCCCGTGCTCAACAAGATCCGCGCGCACAAGGGCGTCGACTATGCCGCCCCCCGCGGCACGCCCGTGCGCGCCACAGGCGACGGCAAGATTGCATTCCGGGGGCGCAAGGGAGGATATGGAAAAGCCGTCATCATCGAGCATGGCAGCCGCTACAGCACCCTCTACGCGCATATGAACAATTTCGCGCGAGGCGCCGGCAGTGGCAAACGCGTCAGGCAGGGACAGATCATCGGTTACGTGGGCAGCACCGGGCTGGCCACCGGGCCGCATCTGCACTATGAATTCCGCGTCAACGGCGTCCACCGTAATCCGCTCACCGTCAAGCTGCCCGATGCCTCGCCCCTGCCCAGGACCTACATGAGCGACTTTTCCGCCAAGGCGGCGCCCTTCCTCGCGCAACTGGATCTCCTGAAACGCGCCACGGTCGCCTTGAACACCCCTCCCGGGGAGAAAGGCAAGCGCGCGCCCTGACCAAGCGCCCGCCAAGGTTCCATATCAACCGGGCATACCCCATGAACAGATACATCGGCCTCATGTCCGGCACCAGCATGGATGCCATCGACTGCGTTCTGGTGGATTTCTCCCAAGACATGCCCCGTATCCTGGGTGCCCGCCGGACACCGATCGGGGAGGAGACCCGCGGGCGGCTGATCGAACTGAGCCAGGGCACCGGCAACGAACTGGACAAATTCGCGGTGCTGGACAACCGGATCGGTCATCTGTTCGCAGAGACCGTGATCCAGTTGCTGCAAGACTGTAACGTCGATCCCGGTGCAATCGACGCCATCGGCTCCCACGGCCAGACCATCCGCCACTATCCTCCCGGCTCGCCGGCAGCCAACAGCCTGCAGATCGGCGATCCCAATGTCATTGCCGAGCGCACGGGGATCACCACCATCGGCGACTTCAGGCGCCGCGACATGGCCGCGGGCGGACAGGGGGCGCCCCTGGTGCCCGCCTTCCACAACGCCGTATTCCGTTCGGATACGGTGGAAAGAGTGGTGCTGAATATCGGCGGGATCGCCAACATCACCCTTCTGCCCCGTGATCCCCGGACCCCGGTCAGCGGCTTCGATACGGGCCCGGGCAACCTGCTCATGGACGCCTGGACCGCCCGGCACCGCGGCGCCGCCATGGACCGGGACGGCGCCTGGGCCGCCAGCGGCGAAGTCAACGCCCCGCTGCTGAGGCAACTGCTGGATGACGCCTATTTCCACCTGCCGCCCCCCAAAAGCACGGGACGGGAATACTTCAACCTCACATGGCTGGAACCCATGCTCGCAGAACACCCCTGCCCCTCCGAAAACGTCCAGGCGACCCTTTGCGAACTCACCGCCCGAACCATCAGCCAGGCCATCGAACGCCACGCGCCACGGGCAGAGGAGATCCTGATCTGCGGCGGCGGCATACACAACAAGCATCTGTGGAAACGGCTTCAGGCACACCTCGCATCCCGCACCCTGGCCTCCACCCTGGAACACGGCATCGACCCCGGCCACGTCGAGGCCACGGCCTTCGCCTGGCTCGCAAAACAGACCATGGAGGGAAAACCGGGGAATCTGCCGTCTGTTACGGGGGCGGACAGGAGGGTGATATTGGGGGGGATATATCTGGGGGGAGATACAAGATACAAGGGACAAGGTACAATAAATAAGGCGTAGCCGTGGGGTGCCTGTGATCTCGCCCCTACCCCGCCGTCTTGTACCTTGTATCTTTCCCCTTGTATCTATTTATACGCTGAACGACGACCCGCACCCGCAAGTCGTGGTGGCATTGGGATTGCGAATGACGAACTGGGCGCCTTCGATGCCCTCGGAATAGTCGATCTCGGCGTTGACGAGATACTGGAAGCTCATGGGATCGATGACGAAAGTGACGCCGTTCTTTTCGATGGCCACGTCCCCTTCGTTGATGGTCTCGTCGAAGGTGAAGCCATAGGAGAAACCGGAACAGCCACCGCCCGTGATGTAGACGCGCAGCTTCAGCGCCTCGTTGTTCTCCTCGTCGATCAGCGCCTTGACCTTGGCGGCCGCGCTGTCGGTGAAGTGTACCGTGGGACGCTCAGGTAATTCAGATACCGCAGTGTTCATGCTCTTACTCCATACAAAATATAAGGCTAATGATATGATTTCGTAGGGAAACAGTCAAGTATTACTTCTCTGGCTTCTGTTTTCCAGCCACGGCCTCATCCATATGAATCAGGCTGCCATTGACCTCCGCCCCCATGGCCATCTCGATTTTCTCGTAATAGACATTGCCCGTGATGCGGGCATTGGGCGCCAGCTCGATGGTTTCGCTGGCATACAGGTCACCGATCACCAGACCGTTGATGATGAGAAAGGGCGCCCGCACCTCTCCCTCGATGGCGCCCTGTTCGCTCAACACCAGCGTCGAACCATGATCCCCGTCCGCGGTCACGTTTCCCTGAATCTTCCCGTCAATATGCAGGCCGCCGGTAAAACTGATATTGCCGCGCAGCTCGGTCTGCTGTCCAATCAGGGTATCGACGCGGGTATTCTTGTATTTCTTACCGCCCAGCTTCATATGGCCCTCCCTTTTCCCTGCTATGAGATCACATCCGACCAGTTGAAGGTCTGCTCCGACGGTTTCGCGCCCTTGCCCTGAGGAATGATATTCAGAATCACCTGTATGGGCACAAACCCCTCGGGCAAGACAATATCACCATTCAGCTCCTGAAAATACCTGAATCGGAACTTCAGTTGCGCCCGCCCGGGATCGCCCAGCTCGTTCAAGCCCAGGCGCCGCTGCACCCCGTCCTGGATGCCCGACAGGGAGACGCGCACGATGCCGCGCACGGCACGGGTCTGCCTCCCGTACTGAACCATGATAAGCCGGAAATGATAGCCATTGTCCTGATCATTCTGGCGCGCCATGAAACTCTGCACCTGCAAGCCGCTGTTGACGTCCGCCGGCCCCACGATGCCGCGGTAGAATGTCACCTCCTCCCGCATCTCGAGAATTTCATCCTGCAGGGTTCTGAGTGTCTGTTCCACTTCCTCGTAGGCATGGCGGTCCACCTCGCTGGCCTGCTGGAGAATGGCGATCCGGCTGCTGAGGGCCTGGTTCTGTGCCTCCAGATCCTCGATGGTCTGCCGCAAGGCATCCCGCTGGCGCGCCGCCGCCATGCTGTCAAAGCCTGCCTGGCGGCGTCCGTATTCATAGGACAGCCACATGGCAAGCAGCGCCGCGACCAGCAACAGGGCGAGGGCCATCTGCCGCTTGCGGTGCTGGTGGGACTTGACGATGACGTGGGAGGATTTACCGGGCATCGGGCGCATCAGGGCATCAGCGCGATACCTTCCAGCCCCGCGGTCTCCGCGAAACCGAACATGATGTTCATGTTCTGTACCGCCTGCCCGGAAGCCCCCTTGATCAGGTTGTCGATGACCGACAGCACCACCACGGTGTCGCCGCCGCCGGGCCTGAACACCGCCATGCGGCAGTGATTCCCGCCCGTAACCGTGCGGGTCTCGGCATGCTGTCCCGCGGGCAGGACATCCACGAAGGGCTCTTCCGCGAAGCGCTGCTCGTAGAGAGCCTGGAGATCCGTCTCCGGCGCCCGCAGCCTGCCGTACAGGGTGGCATGGATGCCGCGCACCATGGGTACCAAGTGGGGCACGAAGGTGAGCCTTACGGCGTGCTGCGCCACGCTCTGCAGGCCCTGTACGATCTCCGGCTGGTGGCGATGGCCCGCCACGTTGTAGGCCTTGAAATTCTCATCGAGTTCGCTGAACAACAATCCGGTGACGGCCTTGCGTCCCGCGCCGCTGACACCCGAAGCCGTATTGGCGATGAGTGAGTCCGTATCGGCCAGCCCCTCTTCCACCAGGGGCAGAAACCCCAGTTGCACCGCTGTGGGATAACAGCCGGGGTTGGCCACCAGGCGGGCCGCAGCAATGGCCCGCCGGTTCATCTCCGGCAGGCCATAGACCGCCTCCGCCAGCAGTTCGGGACAGGCATGGGCCATGCCATACCAGCGGGACCAGACGCCGCTGTCCTTTATGCGGAAATCGGCCGACAGATCGACCACGCGCGCGCCTTCCTGCAACAGTTGGGGCGCCATGGTCATGGCGGTCCCATTGGGCGTGGCGAAGAAGATCACGTCACAGGCGGCCAGTTGCGCCGTATCGGGCGTGGTAAAGGCCAGATCCAGGCGCTGGCGCAGGTTGGGAAACAGCTCGGTCACATGACGCCCGGCTTCACTGCGCGAGGTCACCACCGCGATGTCCACATGGGGATGCATGAGCAGCAGGCGGATCAGCTCCCCGCCCGTATAACCCGTGGCGCCCACGATGCCGGCCTTTATCGTCTTGTCAGTCATTGCAAAAAATCGGGTATTGGGATTGTGAAAGGTGCAAAGTACAAGGTACAAGATACAAGGGACAAGATACAAGGGAAACAGGCCTTTGTATCTTGTATCGTGCGCCTTCCCGTGGCCTGCCGCGGGAAAATAACTGGTGTGACGCCAACGCTTGGGGGAATCATCCCCCCAAAAGAGGTATGTACTTACTGCGCGGAGAAAAAGGCCCGCTCCACGTAGGCCGCCACAGCCGCGATCTCGTCCTCGCTCAGCACCGCCTTCCAGGCCGGCATGGTGGTATCCGGAAGACCCTCGCGAATGACCTGCCGCAACTTCTCCCGGTCCATGGCCGCGGTGAAGCGCGGATCCGTCAGATCACGGGGACGGGGCTCCAGAAAACTGCCGATCCAGTTTTTTCCCGTGCCGTCGGCACCATGACAAAAGGCGCAGTTGCCCTGAAAGAGCCGCTCTCCGAGCCGTTCCTGCGCCGTCAGCCCCGTCAGTTGCGGCGCGATGTCATGCCGCGCATAGGGCGTGGCGCCGCTCTCGGCATCCGTTTCTCCGTGCTCCCGGCGATGCGAGTACCCTCCTCTGGGAAAGGAAACAGCGCGGGGCTCCCAGGGCTCGCCCTCGCGCCTCACCGCCGCGCGGTCATGACAGGTGATGCATGAAGTCATGAACAACCGCCGGCCGCGGCGCAGCTCGGGGCTCAGTTCCTCCCATGGCGTATCCAGGCTGACCTCTCCCAGGGCGAAGGGAAAGGCAATGGCATAGCGCTGGTGATTCTCCCAGCCATTCTCAGGAATATGATAACGGGTGTTGTATTCCTTGTTGATCACGAAAGTGGTCAGCACATAGTCCACCACCGCCTGGATGTCTTCCCCGTTCAATACGCCATCGAAGCGCATCATTGCCGTACCCGGCTTGCCATGGGTCACGGCGCGGATGAACGGCTCGCGGGATGCCTGGGCCGCGTCCAGGCTTCTGAAATCGCGCGGCGGGGGGGAAAGATAGGTGCTGGCCAGGGTCTTTGCATCACCGTTGTAGCCATGGCAGAAATAGCAGCGGTAGTTGTAGATGGCGCGCCCGCGCCGCAGGCGCCGCGCATCAGGGCGCTTGCTGTTCAGAGCGCTTTTTTTTTCCCTTCCCCGCCGCTGGCGGGCGCCTGCTGGGTGGCGGCCCCGGCCCCGCTTCCGCCCTGGATGAATTCCTGAAAAACGAATTCCGCCACATCGGCAATCTGCTGCTCGTCGAGCACCCGCGACCACGCGGGCATGACCGTGCCGTTGATGCCATTGAAAATGGCCCGGTACAGGGCCGGGCGGTTGAGGGTCTGCCGCGACCGCTCTCCCAGGAAATTGCGCGGCGGAGGCTTTATGAAAGAAGCGCGGGGGCCCCGCCCGTCGCCCCGCCTGCCATGGCAGGTATAGCAATTTTCCATATAGAACGCCCTCCCCCGCTTGTAGTCGCCCGTCAGGCCATGGGGAAAGGCAAGGGTCATGTCCGCGGGCTCGGGCGGCGCCTCGGAGGTCACGGGAGGCGGCAGGGCATGGGCGGACGGCGCCCCGGCCGCGCTGGGTTCGCCACTCATGAACTCGGCGCGGATATAGTCGACAACGGCGGTGATCTCCGCCTCGCTGAGACGGCCCTTGAAGGGCATCATGGCCGTGCCGGGACGGCCATGGGTAACGGAGGTCAGCATGCGCTCGCGCGTCAACTCGGCCCGCGACTCGGGCGCCGTGAAATCCCGCGGTGACGGATTGAGGCTGTTCTTGGCCCAACTGGCGCCATTGCCCCGGTCGCCATGGCAGGCGCTGCACTGCCTCTTGTAGAGCTGCTTGCCGCGATGCAGGCTGTCATCCCCTGGATCGCGCATGAAGGCCTGGCGGATATAGCCGGCCAGCGCCTCGATCTCGGCATCGGAGAGCTGCTTCTCCCAGGCCACCATGGCGGTGCCCGGGCGGCCATATTTGATGGAAGTCAGCATGCGCTCATGGCTGAGTTCATACCAGGCTTCGGGAGAGGTGAAATCGCGTGGCGGCGGATTGAGCCCGAACTGGGCGCGGCTCCTGCCGTCTCCCCGGTCCCCATGGCAGGCGGCGCAGTGCCTGCGGTAGAGCTGTGCCACGTCATCCGGCGCCGTGGCGGCCGCCGCCCGGGGCACCCCGTCGCTGGCCCAGGCAGCCGGGGCCATCAGCCACAGCAACCCGATCCATGCGGCGCCGCAAAGCGCGTGTCTCATGTACTTGTGCATGTCAGTATGTCAGTATCCTTGGGCCGACGGTTTTCCCGGCCTCAACCGGAATGGAGGAGACTATCGCGGAGCGATAGGGTATTGTGTCGTAAAACAAGGGCTTGTGCCAGCACCTCTTGCAATCGGTTTGTCTTGGAAAGCGGAAGTGATAAGATATTATGCTCATGAACGGGCGACGTGACAAATGAGGCTGCGCATTTTCAAGACCGGTGCCGTGGGAGGGCTCCTCGCCCTATGCGCCTTGTGGGCGGGTGGCGTGCTCAGCGGCACCATTCTCGGCACCAAGCACGACTTCACCGGACTCAACCAGCGCGCCGGCGTGGTGGCCATGCCCACCGTCGCCTTCTCCGACCTGGGGGAGTCCTGTGTCTACTGCCACATCCCCCCCGACAAGGGCGACGTGGATTCCAGTGAACTGGGCGGTATCCCGGGCTGGAACCGCTTCAAGGGCGCCACCAATGCCTATGACCTCTACGACAGCCGCACCCTGGACAACAAGGTGCGCACGCCCAGCCCCATCAGCCTGCTGTGCCTGTCCTGCCACGACGGCACCATGGCGGTGGACATGACCGTGTTCAAGCCCAATGGCTGGCGCAGCAGCGAGGACGCCGCCCTCCATCTGCGCATCAACGGCGCCGACGATCTCATGAACTGCGCCAAGTGCCACAATGGCCGCGTCGCCCACAACATCGCCATCAAGCACCTCGATACCGACCTGACCAACGACCACCCGATTTCCATGACCTATGCCGGCCTCAACAACAAGGACCCGGACTTCCGCCTGCCCGACGGCCCCTACGGTTTCGATAACGGGGTGAAGATCTATGACAACAAGGTCGAATGCGCAAGCTGCCACAACGTCCACGACCCTGACATCACGCTCTTGCTGCGCGTCAGCGCGGACCGGCTGTGTGAAACCTGCCACATCAAATAATCCCCGGCAGATGCGCTCCGACATGTACCCGCCGGCTTCCCAGGTCTGCGATCCGTGAGAGGTGAAGCGTGAGGCGTGAGGCGGGCGCACGGCAGGCCATTCCCACAAAGGCAAGACACGTCCTGCCGGCGATCCTGGTGCTGCTGCTGACCGCCTGCGCGACAGCCCCCGAGGAAAAACCCTTTGTTCCGCCTGTCTACCCTCCGCCGCCTGCGGAGCCCCGCTTCGTGTTCGAGCGTACCCTGCTCTACAACGACGACGTGGAGGAATATACCAGAGGCATGCGCTTCCGCCAGTACGCCACGGGGGCGTCGCGCAAGCTCATGGGACTGGTCAAGCCCTATGATGTGGCCGTGCTGAGAGGCAAGGTCTATGTCTCCGACTCCGTGCAGCGCAGCGTCTTCCTGTTCGACATCCCCGGCAAGCGCTTTCTGGAGATCGGCGCCAAGAAGCCAGGCCTGCTGGCCAAGCCCCTGGGCATGGATGTTTCAGTCAATGGCGATCTCTATGTGAGCGACATATCCGCACGCCGCATCATGGTCTATACGGCGGACGGTCAATTCCTGCGTGCCATCGGCAATCCGGAACAACTGCGCCGGCCTTCCGACGTCGCCGTGAGCAACGATGGCGCCCGCCTGTATGTCTTGGATACGGGAGGCGTGGATTCCATGTCGCATCATGTGCAGGTGTATGACGCCACCACCGGCAAGCTGCTCAAGACCATCGGCAGGCGCGGCGCCGGGGAGGGTGAGTTCAACCTGCCCATTCAGCTCACCGTGGCTCCAGACGACCGCCTGTATGTGGTGGACAGCGGCAATTTCCGCGTCCAGGCCTTCGACCCGGACGGCCGCTTTCTGTTCGCCTTCGGATCTGTCGGGCGCCTGCCTGGGCAGTTTGCCCGCCCCAAGGGCATCGCCACCGACCCCTCCGGCAATATCTATGTCATTGACACGGCCTTCGGGAATTTCCAGATATTCAACGCCAAGGGGCAGTTGCTCATGCATATCGGGGACCGCGGCCAGTCGGGCATGCCCGGAAAGTACATGCTCCCCGCCGGCATCGACGTGGACGAGGACGGCCGCATCTACGTGGTCGACCAGTTCTTCAGAAAGATCGACGTCTTCCGCCCCATCTCGCTGTCCGCCGAGGAAGGTTTCGTCGCAGAGTCTGATAAATAGATACAAGGGACAAGGTACAAAAGGCCTCTTTCCCTCGTGTATTGTCCCTTGTACCTTGTATCTTGTCCCTACTGTAAACTGCTCTTGCCGATGCCCCGTAATCGCAAAATAAACCCCGCCCTTGCGCTCAGGTAACCCATGCTGCTGCAACGAACAGTAGTTTTGCGAAGAGGCTTGCGCAGCCAGCCGGGCATGCTACATTGAGTACCGGCAGGGATGCCAGAGGCACGACAGGGAGAGTCGTTGA
>WGFB01000017.1 GCA_015492435.1 Gammaproteobacteria bacterium
ATCGACATTGGCGGTGGAGGAAGGCGCCGTCCAGCCCGCGCTCAGGCTCGAATTGGCGGAGACGGCGTTTTCGGCAACGGCGGCCTTGGCGGCCGCGGCCATGTTGAGGCCTTCCACGACGCGGGAACGAATGGTGTAGTCCTGGTAGGCGGGGATCGCCACGGCCGCCAGGATGCCGATGATCGCCACCACGATCATCAATTCAATCAGTGTGAAACCTTGCTGTGCTTTCTTCATGCCACTCTCCTAATCGTTGGTTTGTACTAAGTGCTCTGGTTTATCGGCCTCGTTCGATCTTCACTTGAGGTGAGATTCACTTGCCATGCCCCTGTATCTGCATGTTGCATGCCAACTTTAGTTTTGTGGACAGCCAACATCCTTGTTGGGGTGGTGGGACCGTGGAAATGCGTACTCTGTCACAATTTTTCCCGTTTGTCAGGGGGTGTCAGGCGGGTGGGAAGACAGTCTGGCGCCGCGCGGAGTGCTGAGGTTGAGCAGAATGTGTTGAAAATGAGCATGGAAGCAGAGGAAAGAGCAAAGAGAAAAGATAAAAGAGGGAAGATTGGGCCGGGTGCGGGGCTCAGTCCAGGCCGAGTTTTTTCATGCGGTAGCGCAGGGCGCCGAAGGTGATGCCCAACCGTTTCGCGGCGGCGGTCTTGTTGTAGCGGGTCTGCTCCAGCGCTTTGACGATGGTGGCCTTTTCCACGTTGCCCAGGTAGGGCTCCAGGGAGATTTCCGCGGGAGTGGCCTCTTCCTCCTCTGCATCAGCCACGGGATGGAGTTGCAGGTCGGCGCTGTGAATGAGGTTGTTTTCGCACAGGGTCATGGCGCGCTCCAGGATGTTTTCCAGTTCGCGGACATTGCCGGGGAAAAAATAGTTTTGGAGGGTGTCCAGCGCCTCTGGCGCCAAGCCCGGTTTTTCCATTCCACTCTGCAGTGCGAGCCTTTCCAGGATATGCTCGATGAGCAGGGGGATATCGTCGCGGCGCTCACGCAGGCTGGGGAGGTGCAGCTCGATGACGTTGATGCGGTAGAAGAGGTCCTGGCGGAAACTGCCTTCCTTGACCAGCGCGGCCAGGTCCTTGTGCGAGGCGCTCAAGATGCGCACGTCCACGGGCCTTTCCTGCTGTTCTCCCACCGGGCGCACGGCCTTTTCCTGTATGGCGCGCAACAGCTTGACCTGCATGTGCAGGGGCAGGTCGGCCACCTCGTCCAGGAACAGGGTGCCGCCGTCGGCGGCCTGGAACAGTCCCTCCTTGTTGGATACGGCGCCCGTGAAGCTGCCTTTCTTGTGGCCGAAGAATTCGCTTTCCATCAGCTCGCCGGCGATGGCGCCGCAATTGACGGGAATAAACGGCCCGTCCCGGCGCGGTCCCTGGTCATGGATGAGGCGCGCCGCCAGTTCCTTGCCCGTGCCCGATTCGCCGCTGATGAATACCGGCGCCTGGCTGCGGGCCAGTTTGGCGATGCGCGCGCGGGTGCCCTCCATGGCCGGAGAGTTCCCCAGCAGTTGCGGGCCGCCGGTGGCCGCCTGAGTCTTGTGCTGGCGCGAGAGCCTGAGGGCCGTGGTGACCAGCTTGCGCAGCATGTGCAGGTCCACGGGCTTGGACACGAAATCGAAGGCGCCGGCCTTGAGGGCCTGGACGGCGGATTCCACGTTGCCGTGCGCGGTAATGACCGCGGTGGGCAGGTCGGGGTGGTGTTGCTGAATGTGTTCGACCAGCTCGATGCCGCTGCCGTCCGGCAGTTTCATATCCGTGAGGCACAGGTCGAAGCGTTTTTCTTGCAACAGTTTCCTGGCCTGGGCGATGCCGGCCGCCGCGCAGGTGTCGATATCCATGCGCGCCAGGGTCATCTCCAGCAATTCGCGGATATCGGACTCATCATCGATGACCAGGGCCAGTGGTGTGTTCATGTCAGGCTACCTGCCTCCTTCTGGGGTCCGCGAATGTGATGCGGAAATGCGCGCCCCGGCTTTCCGGGATAAGGTTCAGGCGGGCCTGGTTGCTCTCGCACAGTTCCCTTGCGATGTACAGGCCCAGCCCCGTGCCGTGTCTTGCGGTAGTGAAAAAAGGCTCGAATATGGTGTGCGCCATTTCTTCATCGATGCCCGCGCCGTCGTCCATGATGTCCAGGTAGTGGCGATAGGGGCGGTCTTCGCGCCCCGCCCGCAGGCGCAGCCCGCCGGCGCCATGGTGGATGCCGTTGTGGCACAGGTTCCACAGGATCTGATGCAACTGGGTGGGGTCGAATCGCACCTGCAGGCCGGGAGGCGAAACCGCTATCTGGATGCGGCCTTCCGGAATCTTCTCGTGCTGGATGAATTCCCGGATGAACTGTTCCAGCCACGGCTTGAGGAAAATGTCCTCCGGCTGGGCGCGGTCGCGGCGGCTGAGCTGCATGATGTTCTTGACGATGGTGTTGACGCGCCGGGATTGCTCGCCGATGATCTCCGTCAGGCGGGTGTCGCTCTTGTCGAGATGGGGGGATTCCGCCAGCAACTGGCTGGCATGGCTGATGGCGCCCAGGGGATTGCGGATCTCATGGGCGATGCTGGCGGTCAGCCTGCCGAGGGAGGCCAGTTTCAGTTGCTGGGCCTGTTGCGCCATGGCCGTGGTGTCTTCCAGGAAGATCAGGACGCCGGAATGCCTGTCCACGCCCAGGCTGGCGAAGCGCGGAATGATCTCCGCCGCCGTGTCCGCGGGGCGGAATTTTCCGGGCTGGGTGTCGGGGTCCTGCCGCCAGGCCCGCAGTTGCCGGGCCAGTGGCTCTGGGAGCCTTCCCCGGGTTTTATCTGTCTCGCGCGCGTCCTGGCCCAGCAGGTTGACGGCCGATTCATTGATCAGGCGGATCTTGCCGCCTTCGTCGACCACGACGATGCCCGTCTGCATGCGCTGAATGATGTACTCGGTCAGTTGCGCCATGTTTTCCAGATCCACGCCGCGTTTCTCCGCCAGGGCCTCGCTCTCGCGCAGGCGCCGGGCGAGGACGTGGGCCAGTATGGCGGTGGCAAAGAAGCTTCCACCCAGCAGGCCCGCCTGGGTGTAGCTCCCATCGGGCAGGGCGCCTTCCAGACGGACATAGACCTGCTCCGCCAGCACGGCCAGTGAGGCGACGGCGGCAAACAGCCGCGCCGCGCGCCCCTCCATCAGCAGGCTGCCTCCGGCAATGGCGACGATCAGCAACATGCCCAGCCCGCTGCCGACACCGCCGCTGGCATGCATCAACAGGGTGATGACGGCAATGTCCACCATGACATGGGTGCAGGCCTGTGTGTGGTGGTTGTACAGGCGCCAGCGAATGGTAAAAACGGCCGCCAGGCTGAACGCCAGGTAAAGCGTGGTGATAAGCTGAAACATCCCCGGGTTGTGATGGCCCAGCGAGGAAGAGGCCTCTCCGGGCCATCCCAGAAACAGCAACAATGCCGCCAGGGACAGGCGGTAGTAGTTCAGATAGCGGAGCTGCCGCCAGTCCTGGGGCGTGGCGCCCGCGGCGGGCGCCATCGGCGGCGTCTCCTGTTCTGCGTGGTCAGCTATGGAAATCAAGGGTGTTCACATATCCTGCTTCTTCTCTCCTGTTTTCGGTCAGTACACTCCCGTGGTTTAACCCGCATTGACGGGCCCTCTCAGGATCGGGCCGGGTGTGGCGCGGCCCGGCGAATTTCTGGTTTCGGGCTTGGTCAGAAAAAGTGGTCGGGAAGGCGGTTCCGCAGTGGGGGCAGTTTCATGAGCTGGCGGGGCAGATACATGATGGCCACGAGGATGAGTACGCCCATGAGGGGGTTGCCGCCGATGCTGACGATGAGGCCCGTCAGAAAGGCGATCAGCGTGATGCCGAGATTCAGGATTTCCTTGTTCATGATTTCCTCCCGTCGTTCTTTGCCATCTGCCGGGTTATCGGGCAGGGAGTGAAATGACTGACGGTGGATGGGGCGTTCTGTGACGGGGTTCACAGCGTTTCCCCGGCCACCTTCCAAGGCAGGTGGCCGGGGATCCGTGCCGTGGCAGGATTCAGTTGCTCAAGCCGATGGGGCGGCCATTGACCGGCATCACGGGGCGGGCATTGTTGGCGTACAGCGATCTGAAGCGCTCGATCTGCCCGGAAGAAAGGGAGACGGGCGTGGTCAGCAGCATCCAGTTGACATCCTCGCTGCAGGGCGGCGTGGTCAGGGAGCCGGTGTAGTTGAAATAGGTCATGTCCTTGGGCAGCAGTCCCGAGACGTTGATGGATTCCCCTTCGATGGAGACATCCTCGCCGGCATGGGGTGGCAGGTGCGCCCAGATCCGGTCGATCAAGGCGTTGGCTTCCCCCTCCTTGAGCAGGATG
Source organism: Gammaproteobacteria bacterium (assembly GCA_015492435.1). Taxonomy (GTDB): domain Bacteria; phylum Pseudomonadota; class Gammaproteobacteria; order SZUA-140; family SZUA-140; genus SZUA-140. The sequence continues at coordinate 4,327 of WGFB01000017.1, forward strand.
CCGATCACGCCCAGTTGCCCATCACCGGCCTTGTGCACCAGGTGGGCCACCATGGGGTAGGCCTTGCCACCGACGGTGTGCTCGCTGGGGCTGTGGAAATGGAACTGGAGCAGCTCGAACTGCTTGCCGCCGATGGTGATGCCGCTGCCAGGCTGGTAGTTGACCTGGATGGTGTGGCCGTTGTTTACGATATTCAGCGGGCTCTCATGGTAGTCGGTCTCGATTTCGGCCAGGGAGGTGACGATGGCGGTCGAGATGTCGATGGGGGATTGGCGCTTGCCGTCCTTGCAGGTGGCGAATTCTTCTTTCAGATCTCCCCAGTAGAAGGGGCCATGGTCGCCCTCGTAGCCCCAGTGCGCCTTTTCATGATGGGGCTTGTCCTTGCGGATCCCGATGCCGGCGGGGGCGTGAGCGGATTCCATCATTTTCTTTTCTTCGCTCATTTCATCATGATGCCCGTCCGTTTCCTGGTGGGCTTTCTCATCGGCCGAGCCGTCTTCGTGGTGTGCTTCCGCGCCCATTTCCATGGACATGCCGTCTTCGTGGCGCGCTTCCGCGCTCATCTCCATGGGCATGGTGTCTTCATGGTGTTCGCCGGCCTCCATCTCCATGGTCATGCCGCCGTCGTGATGCGCTTCCATTTCACTCCCGGTATCGGTGGCGGGTTCCGTTTCCCCGTGATGGGCCTCCACGCCGTCCCCGGCTTCTTCCGCCGCCGGTTCGGAGGTGGCCGGTTCGGGGGTGGCCGCGGGAGTGTTCTGCGCGGGCATGACACCCAGTATTTTCAGCCGCGTGAGGTCCGCGTCGCTGCTCGCGGCCAGGGGAAGGCAGAAGCCCAGGCTCAGGGCGGTTGCGAATGCCAGATATATGTTTCTTCTTATAAAACTCATAAACCCTCCTGATTAAGCATGATTATTATTTTGTCTGCCAGGAACCCCGGCGGAAACAGGGCGGGGCCTGTGTGGCACGAGGCGCCCCGCTGCCCGTTTGCGGGCATGACATTGCTTGAGTTCCAGGGGCGCGGGCGACCGGGAATTCCGGTCGTGTCATCCCGGCAACACAGGCCGCCGCTTGAGATCACAAGCGGCGCGCGGGGGTCTTTCTCGCAAGGTCCCCAAAGAGAATTTCCGCTGCCTGGGCCGTCCCGCTCTTTCCAGCGTTTGATGGTGTATTGTGCCATAAAGCTGGCCGCAGGGAAGTCATTTTATTGTATTGCCGATGGGGGCGGCCCCGAATTACCCGGCCGAAACTGGGGAAATCGGTAGGTTACGGCGGCGGTTCAGTGAATCCGGTTCAGTCCATTGAGGGCGGCCACGCGGTAGGCCTCCGCCATGGTGGGATAGTTGAAGGTGGTGTTGATGAAATACATCAGGGAATTGGCCTCGCCTTCCTGGGACATGACGGCCTGCCCGATATGGATGATCTCGGAGGCCTGGGTGCCAAAGCAGTGGATGCCCAGTATCTCCAGCGTCTTGCGGTGAAAGAGAATCTTGAGCATGCCGGAAGTCTGGCCGGCGATCTGGGCCCTCGCCAGGTGGCGGAACTGGGAGCGCCCGACCTCGTAGGGCACCTTGCCGCGGGTCAGTTCCTGCTCGGTTTTTCCCATGGAGCTGATCTCCGGGATGGTGTAGATGCCGGTGGGTATGTTGGTGACGAGGCGGACATCGCAGCGGCCGCACACGAGGTGGGTGGCCGCGTAGCGGCCCTGGTCGTAGGCCGCGCTGGCCAGGCTGGGAAAGCCGATCACGTCACCCACCGCGTAGATGTGGGGCAGGGTGGACTGATAAAACTCGTTGACCACGATGGAGCCGCGCCGGTCCGTTTCGATGCCGATCTCCTCCAGCCCCATGTTGTCGGAGTTGCCGGTCCTGCCCTGGGCCCACAGCAGGTAGTCGCTGCGGATTTCCTTGTTGGATTGCAGATAGAGGGTCACCCCTTTCTCGTCGGCCTCGACCTCTTCGTGGACTTCGTTGTGGCGGATCACCACGCCCTGTTCGCGCAGGTGATAGCTCAGGGCGTCGATGATTTCGTCGTCGAGAAAGGACAGGAGCTGGTCGCGCGCGTTGATGAGGTTGACCTTGATGCCCAGGCAGCGGAAGATGGAGGCGTATTCGCAGCCGATAACGCCCGCCCCCAGGATCGTGATGGAACGGGGGCTGTCTTCCAGCTTGAGTACCGAATCGCTGTCCAGGATGCGCGGGTGCTGGAAGTCCACTTCGGGCGGATGATAGGGGCGCGATCCCGTGGCAATGACAAAGGCCTCCGCCCGCAATCTCTCCCGCATGTTCCGCAGGGTGGTGATTTCGATGGTATGGGGATCGACGAAGACCGCCCTGCCATGAATGACATCCACGTGGTTGCGGGAATAGAAACCGCTGCGCATGGCGACCTGTTGCCCGATGACGGTATGGGCGGAGCGCAGCAGGTCGGGGTAGCGGGCGCCATTGTGGGCATTGCATTCGGTGAGGCGCTGCACGGCCTGGCGCAGCGCCTTGCTGGGGATGGTGGCGCGGTGGGTGCAGTTGCCACCCACCTGGTGGAAGGCATCCACCATGAGCACCCGCCTGCCGGCCTTGGCCAGTTTCATGGCGGCGCCCTCGCCGCCGGGCCCGCTGCCGATGACGATGACATCGTATTGATTTGGCATAGGCAGATGGTACCCTCATGGCGGAGGTGGGGCAATTGCAAAATACCGGCTGGCGCCCTTCGGGAGCAGCGGGCAATGAGCGGACAAAAGCGTCCAGGAGGCTTTTTACATGCATGATGCCGCGGGCATTTCAGGAGGGCGGCTCCGAGGGGAGGTCGTCGGGATCGTGCCCGCCGCCGGGAAGGGCACGAGGCTGGGACCGTTGCCTGTCAGCAAGGAAATTCTGCCGCTGGGTTTCTGGGAGGCGCCGGCCCCGGGCGCGCGCGCCAAGGTGGCCAGCCATTTTCTTCTCGAACACCTGGCCCGTGCCGGCATCCGGGATGTCTACATGGTGGTGGCTTCCGGCAAGGCCGATATCGTGCGCTGCCTGGGTGAGGGTAGGGACGTGGGGGTTCGTCTGCTCTACCGGGTCATGGACGATTCGCCGGGGACGCCGTTTACGGTGGACAGCCTTTATCCCTTCGTTCGTGGCAAGACCTGCGCGCTGGGGTTTCCCGATATCCTGTTTTCCGCCGGCCGGGCCTACGCGGCGCTTCTGGACCGCCTGGAGCAGGGGGCGGCCCAGATCGTTCTGGGCCTGTTTCCCGCCGCGCAGCCGGAGCTGGTGGACATGGTCGCATGGGATGAGGCCACGGCCAGGGTTCATGACATTCATATCAAACCGGCGCACAGTGGGCTGGCCTTTACCTGGGGCATCGCCGCCTGGCATCCGGAGTTCACGGAGTTTCTTCACACGCATCTGGCCGGCGCCCGCGACGATCCGCAAGTGCTGGCGGAACTGGAGTCGGCGGCGCAGAGAGACGAGGTGTATATGGGCGATGTCATCCGCGCCGCCATTGTGAGGGGATTCAGGGCCGAGGCCGTGGTGGTTTCGGACCAGCCCTATCTCGATATCGGCACGCCGGAGAATCTGCGCCGCGCCATGAGGACTTTTCCAACATCCGGGAGACAGATATGACAGCGACAACGAGATTGTTTTTGGTGCTGGGCAGTATCCTGGCGGCCCTGGCGGTGATCAGTGGCGCCATGGGGGCTCACGCGCTGCGCGAGGTGATCGGGCCGGAGAAACTGCACATTTTCCAGACCGCCGCGCAGTATCACTTCTATCATGCCCTGGGTTTGTTCGGTGTGGCTTTCGTTGCCCATTGCCTGCCCCATTCCAGGCTGGCGCTATGGGCCGGCTGGGTCATGATCCTGGGGATACTGCTGTTCTCCGGCTCTCTCTATCTGCTGAGCCTGACGGGAATGACGGTGCTGGGCGCGGTCACACCCTTCGGCGGGATGGCTTTCATCCTGTCCTGGTTCATGCTGGCCTTTGCCGCGTACAAGATCTGAGGAACGGCTCAGTCCGCCGGCGCGCGCAGCGCCAGGATGGCGCCCGCGGGCGAGATGGGGTGCAGGCTGCTCCGGATCATGCGCGGCGGACTGCCACCCAGTTTCTGCTCATAGATGGCCGTGAACAGCAGCACATTCTGGATATAGTTGCGGGTCTCGCGGAAGGGGAGGGTTTCGACCCAGATGTCGGCCGGGATGATGGCGTCCTGCCGGATCCATTTGTCCACTCTGTAGCGGCCCGCATTGTAGGCCGCGGCGGCCAGCAGCCTGTTATTGTTGTAGCGGGAAAGCATGTCTCTCAGGTGGGCCATGCCCAGGCGCAGATTGGTGTCGATTTCGAGCAGTTCCCGGTCGTGCCGCAGCCTGACGTTCATGCGCCTCGCCACCTGGCGGGCCGTGCGGGGCAGGAGCTGCATCAGGCCAAGGGCGCCGGCATGGGAGCGGGCATCGGGGGTGAAGGCGCTTTCCTGGCGCACGATGGCGAAGGCAAAGGCCGGGTCGATGCCGTGGCGCCGCGCCAGGGCGGTGATTTCGTCGTAATGCAACAGGGGGAAGCGCAGGTCCAGGTCGTCGCGCTGCGAGGTGCGCGCCATGGTGATGATGGCGCGGTCGTGCCACCCCCAGCCCTGCGCCAGCTTTGCGGCGCCCTGCAGTTGCCATTCCGCCATGTGACGGGTGGCATGGTACCACTCGCGGCGCGCTTCCACGATGCGCCCCAGAAAGAACAATTCACGGGCGCGCAGCATGCCCGGGTGATGCTCCAGAATGAGAAAGTCATCGTGTTCCACCCGCAGCGCCTGCTGGCGGATCTCGATGGGCAGGCCGGCGCGCAAGCTGGACAGAAGGCCGTAGTAACTGCGCCTGGCAGCCGCGGAACGGTAGAGATCCATGGCCTGGGCCTTCTGCCCCAGCGCCCCGAGGGCGCGCGCCTTCCAATAGCGCCAGCGGGCCGTTGATTGCTGATCAGGCGGCAATTGGTGGATCCATGCCAGAACGGCGTACCAGTTCTGCCGGGTGATGGCGCTGCGAATCCGCCATTCCCTGATGCTCTCGTCCACGGCCCGTGGGTCGATTTCCGCCAGTCTGCCCTGGGCCTCGGGGAGGCCGCGCAGCGCCAGCGCGAGCGCCAGATCCCGCTCGATGGCGGCGATGGCATGACCGGAGAAGGGGTAGTTCGGCTTGAGGGCATGGTCCCAGGCCTCCATGGCCGCGAGGGGGTCCCTGCGCATCAGGCGCCTGGCGCCATGCAGCAGGATTTTTTCACGCATGGGATGTGCCGTTCTGAAATGCCTGGAGGATTTGATTGTCTGCGGTTTTCTGTGAACGCCGAGCCACAGTTCTCCCCAGCGCCGTTCCGTCTCGGGCAGAAAGCGCAGCAGGTAACGGGCCAGGCGGGTATTGTTGCGTTCCATGGCAAGGGCGAAACGCCGCCACGCGCGTTCGGCCGTGATATGCCCCTCTCGATGCCAGGCCTTGAAGAGCGGATCACAGGCGCGGGGCTGCGAGAAGCCCACGGTCCAGATACGCTCCAGGCCGTCGAAGGCGGCCTCCATGTGTCCGGTTTTCAGTAATGCCCGGCGGTACAGGCAGCTCTGGGTCACGCTGTTTCCGGGGCTGTAACTGTCAATCAGGAGGGACCAGCGCCCCTGTCTGGCCAGCCTGGTGATCCATGCGGATTGCAGGCGGACCGCCAGCGGCGAGCCTTCATGCCTTGCAATAAAATCCCGGACTTCTTCGGCAGGGACGCGGGAGAGCCTGCTGGTCAGGTATTGGTATTGCAGATAGGGCGCGAGAGGGTAGCTGGCGAGTCTCTCCCGCAGTTCACGGAAGCGGGTGAGGGCGCCATCCCGCAGGGCCTGTTCCGCGGCGAGAAAGTCCTCGCGCATGGAGGTCAGGTCTTCGTGTTCCCAGGCGGCGGCGCGGGCGAGCGTGGTGCTGCCGGACAGCGCGATCAGTATTCCCAGTGCATGTGCTGTCCAAGGTTTCATTCCATCGGGGATGTGTCTGCGTTGGCTGTTGGTCTTGAATACTGGTTATATCGGCCGCCCGCACATGATTGTTGAGGGAGCGGGCCGGGGTGTCAACCGGTGAAAGCCCACGCGGGCAGGCGCGGGAAGCGCTGCCAGGAAAGGGGGGAGGGCGGCGCGCCCGGGCACGCCGCCCTGGAAAAGAGCTATACCATGTCCTTCAGCGCCTTGAGTGGCTGAATCTTGACGACATTGCGCGCGGGCTTGGCCTTGAAGACCATGGGTTCTCCGGTGAAGGGATTGATGCCCTTGCGCGCGCGTGTGGCGGGTTTGCGGGTTACCTTGATCTTGAACAGGCCTGGCATGGTGAAAACCCTGGCAGAACCTTTCTTGACATGTCCTTCGATGACATTCCTGTATTCATCGAATACAGCGGTAACCTGTTTCTTGGTGAGCCCGGTGGCTTCCGCGATGTGCGCGAGCATGGCGGAACGGGTATAGGGCTCCTTGATGGCTTTGATGCGTTTTACAGGTTTGGTTGTAGCTTTCTTGGCGGTCTTCTTCCGCGCAGCGGTTTTCTTTTTAACGGCCATGGGCTTCTCCTTACTGTGTTGGAAAAGAAGTTTGCATGCACTATATAGCATGTTTTTACGGTTTCTGGAGAATATCAGTGTCGTATGTAAAGCGCAATAGATGTGTAATGCGCTTCGCGAGCAGGGCGGTTTTTCCTGTGCCGCGCTTTTCCGCCCGCATGCCTCATGTGCTTTCCGGACAGGCGTGCATGGGATGGCGCAACCCTTGCAATAACAGCCGTTACTGTGACAAAGTCAGTCAGGTTTCCTGATGTGAATCTTAGGGAACCTCTGATCAATTCATGAACCGGCGTCTGGCGGCTGAAATGTCCCGGCTCTGCGTTGAAAAGCTTGGCGATGGCGCGCTATTGCCTGCGCTTTTCGCCTTGATCCGGAACATTTCATCTCGCCATCCATCCGGTCCAGAATTAATCAGAGGTCCTTAGCCTGGCGCTCATCGCGCAAGACTGTGGAGAACACGCATGAAAAAACGGGACGGCAGCCCCCGGCAGCCTTATTACAGGCGTGAAACCCTGCGGTTTCAGTGTACGGCCTGCGGCGCCTGTTGCATGGGGGATGAGAATCATCATGTATTCCTTACCCGGGATGAAGCGCGGAAGATCTGCCGGTGGCTGGGGCTGACCTGGGCCTGGTTCAGGCGCCGTTACCTGTCCCGGCTCGATGACGGGACGCGCGTGTTGAGCGCCAGGGATGACGGACGTTGCGTGTTTCTCGATGCGCGGGGAAGATGCCGGGTATATGCGGTGCGGCCCGTTCAATGCGCAACTTACCCTTTCTGGCCCGAGGTGGTGGCAACCGCCCCGGCCTGGCGCGGCGAGGCCCGCCGCTGCGAGGGCATAGGCCGGGGCGGCGCGGTGCCCGTGCGGGTGATCGAGGCGGCGCTGCGATCATGAGCGGCCGGGTCGGGGACATCATTGTGGCGCTGGATATTCCCGCGGACGAGTATGTGCGGGTCTACCAGGGAACCGCGAAATATGTCGTGGCCAGAAGCCAGGACGGAAGGACGGTGCGGTTTCCCGTCAATATCCTGCAGCGGTTTCTAACCCGTGATGGCATCCAGGGGGTGTTCAGGCTGCGCCATGACGCCAACAATAAGTTTGTTTCCATTGAACGGATCGGTATCAGGCCCCATGATTGAACTGGCTTGCGGGTTATAGATAAAGAGAAAAGAGGAAAGAGAAAAGAGGAAAGATAAAAGAGGAAAGAGGGGCTTGGTTGTTGACTGGGATTGTGAGAGGGGCAAGGTACAAGGGGCAAGATACAAGGGGCAAGGTACAAGGGGCAAGATACAAGGGGCAAGATACAAGGGGCAAGATACAAGATACAAAAGACACCTCCCCTGTACCTTGTCCCTTGTCCCTTTGCAGGGGGTAATCAGACATGCTTGAGCGTATGGCCAGGTTGCTGGAGGTGATGGCTTTGTTGCGGGATCCCCGGCGGGGTTGTCCGTGGGACCGGAGCCAGACCATGCGCAGCCTGGTGCCGCATACCCTGGAGGAGGCCTATGAGGTGGCCGAGGCGGTCGAGCAGGGTGGGATGGACGATATCCGCGACGAGCTGGGGGATCTGTTGTTTCAGGTGGTCTTCTACAGCGAGATTGCCCGCGAGTCGGGATGGTTCGATTTCGAGGATGTGGCGGCGGCCATCACCAACAAGCTGGAGCGGCGTCATCCTCATGTTTTTGAGGAGGGGGAGCGGGCCCAGGCGCATCGGCTGGAACGGGAATGGGAGCGTCATAAACGTGAAGAGCGTGATCGGAGGGCCCGCCTGAAGGGAGACGGGCCGCCCGGCATTCTGTGGGGGGTGGCCAAGGCGCTGCCCGCGCTGAGCCGGGCGGTCAAGCTGCAGAAGCGCGCCGCGCGCGCCGGTTTCGATTGGGACGGCCCCGCGCAAGTGATGGACAAGGTGCTGGAAGAGCTGGATGAGGTGAGGCGGGAAATTGACGCGGGCGATGCGCGGCGCCTGCGGCATGAGGTGGGGGATCTGTTGCTGGCGGTCAGCAATCTGGCGCGCCATCTGGAGGTGGATCCCGAAGAGGCCCTGCGCTCGGCCAACAGCCGCTTTGAGCGGCGTTTCCGCATCATGGAGCGCCTGCTCGCGGAGGAGGGCAAGCGCATGGAAGAGGCCACCCCGGAACATCTGGAGTCCCTGTGGCTGGCGGCCAAGGCGCGCGATACGGAAGATGACCCGGACGCGCCTGTAACTCCTTGAAAACGTGCTTGTTGCCCGGGGTGGTGGCGTGGCCCGGGCGGGGACTTGCCGTTCCCCCATTCCATATATATTATTCGTCCTTTCTGAAGGGGCCTGGATCCAGTCAGCGGGTTTTTCGCGCATTCGCTCCCCCGACATATTGACAAGACTGGATTTGGCCAGCAGAATAAGCGGCTTGCTTTTCGGAGGGGTTCCCGAGTGGCCAAAGGGATCAGACTGTAAATCTGACGGCTCAGCCTTCGGAGGTTCGAATCCTCCCCCCTCCACCAATGCAGGTGGGTGCGAGGAATTCGACACGACTGGAAGATCAGTATCAGGCGGGTGTAGTTCAATGGTAGAACCTCAGCCTTCCAAGCTGATGGTGTGGGTTCGATTCCCATCACCCGCTCCACTGACCGGTTGGGATGGCTCATCGCCAGGCGGATGTGGCGGGAAGCGCGGGTTTCCAGTATCAGATTTCCAGATGCCCATATAGCTCAGTTCGGTAGAGCACTTCCTTGGTAAGGAAGAGGTCATCGGTTCAAATCCGATTATGGGCTCCAGTTCACCGCGGGGCGCGGGAAGAAAACAGGATCGAAATGGCATTGTGAAGCTATTAACTGACGAGGGTTGATCATATGTCCAAGGAAAAATTTGAGCGTACGAAGCCGCATGTAAACGTAGGCACGATAGGTCACGTTGACCATGGCAAGACGACGCTGACGGCGGCGTTGACGAAGGTATTGTCGGAGCAGCACGGAGGCGAGGCGAAGGCGTACGACCAGATTGA
>WGFB01000018.1 GCA_015492435.1 Gammaproteobacteria bacterium
TACAAGGCGTTGCTGGAATACGATCCGGATAACGTGGCGGCCCATTTCAACCTGGCCCTGCTGTACACGAACGTCGACCGCATGGAAGACGCGCTGGCGGAATTCCGGGAAGTGGCGCGGCTGGCGCCCGAGAACAGCAGTTCCTATCTCAACATTGCCAGAATCCATAACCGGCGGCAACAGTTCCGCCAGGCGGCGGAGGCCTACGCCCGGGCCGTGTCCCTGATGACTGACGCCGAGCAGGCCCGGCAGGTGGCGCGCAAGCTGGGCATTGCACTGGCCCGGCAGATGTTGAGAGACGACCGGCCGGGCGCCGCGCTCAAGGTTCTGGAAGGCTTCAGGGATCAGAACGATCCCGAGATCAATTATTACCTGGGTGTCGTCTACCGCCAGCAGGGCGATATGGAGGAGGCGGTGGCGGCCTTCCGGGACGCGGTTGAACTGGCCGACGCCAATGTGGCCCTGCGCTACAATCTTGCCATACTCTATCAGCGTATCAATGAGGACCAGTTGGCCCTCAATCAATACCGCGAAATCCTCAAGAAGGGCAAGCCCGGCAATGTCTACGTGGAGCGGGCGCGCCGCAATATCACGGCGGTCGAGAACCGCCTGCGGCGTTTTACCTCCAATCTCAGGTATAACACGAGCATCGGCGATTCCAGGGTGTCGGACGAGGTGCGCGAGATAGAGACGAGTTCATTCATCTCCACCATCAACTATACCCTGGCCACCCGTTTCCGCCCCCGCAAGAATATCGTGCTGACGCTGGACACCGGTTTCAGCTACGCCACCAACCATAGCAGCGAGAGCGATTCCATGCGCCCGCGGGTGGGCCTGCGCGCCAATGTCAACTCTCCCGACAAATACTTCAGCGCCAATGCCACGTATTCGGAGAGTCACGGCCTGTTGCTCGACACCTTTGCCGGGCGGGGCATCAACCTGGGCATGGTGGGCGGCCTGCGCCTGGAGGATCCCATCGACTATCTGAAGAAGCTGTTGCGGGTCGGGGAAGAGAACCGGCGCAGGGATCACAGCGTGTCCAGGATCGAGCGCGCCCCGGAGCCCGGGGTGGAGGAGGAGGCCCGGGAGCCAGACACGGCCAGCCTGCGCCGCGAACTGGACGAGGCCTATCAGGAGATCATACCGGACAAGAAGGAGCGTCCGATTCCCGTCGAGGAGGAGGAGGTCAAGCAGTATATCGTGCGCAAGGGGGATACCTTGTGGGATATCTCCGAGGCCCTGCTGCTCGATCCCTTCCTGTGGCCGGAAATCTGGCAGACCAACCCCGACATCGAGAATCCCCATCTCATCTTTCCCGGCGACGTGATCACGCTGTTCTATATTGGCGGCGTGCCGGTGTTGCGCATCGAGCGCGAGGGCCAGCTCATCTCCCTGCCCCCCGAATTTGTCGCCCTGAGCCCCGAGGAAATGGCGCGCCGGGAGGGCCAGATCCGCGAACATATCGACAGGGACCTGGCCGACTTCGACAGGGCGATGGCGTTCATTGCGCGGGGCCGCCATGAGCAGGCCGTTCCCTTGCTGGAAAGATTGCATGAGCTGGTGCCGGACAATGTGCCCATCAACCTGGGCCTGGGGAGGGCCTATTTCAGTCTCGGGCGCTACCCCGAGGCGGAACAGGCCCTCAGGCGGGTGCTTGCGGCGGATCCGGAGCATATCGACGCCCGTTTGTTGCTGGGCGAGCTGTATGCCCGCGTGGAGCGCATTGACGACGCCATCGCCGTGCTTCGGGAAGTCATGGAACTGGCCCCGGGAACTCCCCGGGCGGAAGAGGCGGCGCGGCGCCTGCGCCAGGTATTGCTGCGCCGGGCCCTGGCCCGCCTGGAACAGCCCGGGCTCACGGAAGAGGATCTTTCCGCCATCGCCGAGGACGGCGTGCACCTCATGGGCATGGAGGATCTGGAGGGCGCCCGCCGGGTTTTTCATGCCCTGCTGACCCGTTTTCCCGAGCATGGAGACGGTTACTATTGGCTGGCCCGCATCAATCTGCGGGAGGGCAACGAGGAGGCCGCCCTGGCCTATCTGGAGCAGGTCCGGGCCTACGATCCCGCCAATATGGACGCGGCCTACCGGCTGGCGGAACTCTACCAGGCGCGCAAGCGCTTCCACGCCGCGGGAGATCTCTACGCATTGGTCGTGGCGCAAGCCGGTGATGGGGATCTGGTGGCCAGGGCGCGGCGCGCAAGCGCCCTCATGAGCGCGGCCCGCCTGGAAGAGGCGGGTGACCATGCCGCGGCTCTGTCCCTGTATCTGGAGTGGCTGGAGAAGTTTCCGGAGGATGCCGGGGTGCTGGCGCGCATCGCCGGGATCCATGAACGGCTCGGCCAGGCGGACCTGGCCCTGGATTATTATGAGCGCGCCGTGGCCGTGGAGCCCGGGAACGTGGCGCTTCGTTTCCGCCTCGCCGCCCTCTACGAAAGAGAGACGATGCATCGCAAATCCCGTGAACAACTGGCGGCCATCATGGCCCTGGAGCCTGATGAGGCCATCCGCCAGCAGGTCCTGGAGCAGTTGGGGCTCCAGCGGGCGCTGGCCCTGATGGCCCAGAACCGTCTGGACAAGGCGCTCAGGCTGTTCGAGAATGTCCTGGAGGTGGTGCCGGACGAACCGCTGGCAAGGTTGAACAAGGCAATCATCTATACCCTGCAAGGCCGCTATGCCGAAGCGGAGGCCCTGTTCATCGAGATCCTGGAAAACGACCCCCGCAATCTCAGCGCCCGCTACCGTCTGGGGCTCCTGTATGCCGAATCCGGTCGCCTCAACAAGGCCATCGAAACTCTGGAGCAGGTGATGCGCGAGGGCGCCGATACGGAGGCGGGGACCCAGGCCGCCCTCAAGCTCAAGGAACTGGAGGCCGAGCGCCTCAGGACCCTCACCATTCCCCAGTTGAAGAAGGCCGAGCCGCAGCCCAAGGTGTTTCAGGCGGGGATGACCTTCAGTGACTTCAGTCCCGAGAACGTCACCCTGACGGAAACCAAGAGCTGGGCCGTCAATCTGCTGGCGACCTATCCCACCATCAAGTGGGGTAACTGGGGGCTGCTCTACGACTACACCAACACGGACAACGAGCAGCCCCTGGGCACCGATTACGCCTTCACGGCCCACCAGTTGCGCCTCACCTACAACCGCCCCGTTCCCAAGGTGCCCCGCCTGTTCGGTTCCGCCTCCCTGGGCTGGCAGAACCAGTTCTACAGTTACCCGGACACCAACGCCCGTTTCGCCCTGGGCGTCAATGAGGCGCGGCGCAACGTGAGGATTTCCGCCTCGCTCAATCTGAGCTACCGGGCCCATGATGACATGACCCTGTTCGCGGGTTACAGCTACAGCGATACCAGTTCCAACCTGCCGGTGGGCTTTGTCTATGCGCCCAATGGCGTGCCGGTGGCATTCCAGAGCGTCAGCCTGGGGGATTTCTCCTCCAGTTTCTTCAACCTGGGCCTGCAGTTCCGGTTTTGATGCGCGTGATACGTGATACGTGAGATGTGAGGTGGAAACAGGTAACTCATTGATAATTAATGGTTATGACTTTTTCTTTATGCTCCATGCTTCACGTCTCACGCCTAACGCCTCACGTCTCACGTCCCTCAAATTGACGCGCGCTGGGCAAACTGGTAATATTGCGGATACTCTCATGAGAACTGCGCCACACAAGAAGCGCGGAGTAAAGTGGGTATTCACGGAATGAGCGTAGTGTGAAGATGGATTTTAGTAGATGGTTGTATCTGTTTAACTACTAAAACATCCTACAAGGGGATTCATATGAAAATACGTAAAGCAATCAAACTGGCCGTGGCAGGCGCGGTGGCCGCCGCGCCTCTGAGCATGGCTGTTGCTATGAACGACAACAAAGGCCCTATGACCGGCGAATTCGGGCAATGGGAGTCCACCGGAGGCGCTGGTACCGGCATCACCCTTAGCTGCCCCACGGGCTACACCTGCGCCACGGCCGCGGTGACCGACGCCGGCTTCATCCAGCGCACCATCACGGATGGCGATGGCAGGCAGTTTATCCAGACCATTGTCGCCGATGGCACCGGCAGCTTCTCGTCGCAGGGCAACAGCTTCTTCGGCGATGAAAGCTTCGTCATGCTCAATGGCCAGGGCGGCATCTCCGGGCAGAACCAGATCCGGGACAACACCGGCGCGGGGGACTTCACCAGCAAGAGTAACCTCAACACCGGCAGCGAGTTCATGAGCATGGGCAGCACGGCCAGCGCCGGCACGCTGGGCGACGGATCCATGGTGGAACTGTCACAGGGCATCACCGATACGGAGTTCGCAAGCACCTTCGAGTTCGATCATGGCATGCTGATGATGGGTGAGGGTGGTGGCAAATTCGCGTCCCTGACCTTGAGCGACTACGCCAACGACTCGGCTGCCGGCTTTGCCTCCAGCTTCAAGCTGCAGAACAACGATCTTGAAGACAATACGAACACAACCACCCAGGCCAACTTCATTGGCAAGAAGGTGGACGTGGTCATGGATCTCAACACCACTGATATCTCCCAGGACTTCGCCGTCAAGACGCGCGCGGGCTCGGGCGCAGTGGGTAATGGTGAGGCCTTCTTCTCGGTCGGTACATCCAGCAATGTGGCCTTCTCACAAGGCGACAGTATCTACAAGATGGATCTTGGCCAGTCGGTGACTGGGGCCGGAGACTTTGGCATGGGGGTCTTCAGGAACGACACGGCTGGTACGCAAGGAAAGGCCCAGTCTCTCACTTCGTCCGCCATCCCCTTTGTCACGGTATCGGACGACCAGAGTCCCGGCGGCGATCCGTTCGCCACGTTCTGACCGGACTGGAAAAAGGGAAAAACGGGGGGGTGTCAGCCCCCCCTTTTTTTTGTGGGGCGGAGGGCGCGGTTCCATCAGTGGGGGCGTTGCGTGACAGCCGCCGGTTCATCATGCATATGGCCGCAGCAGTGCGGCTGCCGAGGGAACGGACACACAACAACAAGGTCATATATATTGTTGCTGGGTTAATAGTATTGCCGGGTTGATAAGATCCTTGCATGCTGGCCCTCTTTCGTGCATGGAGAGGGCGTGCACATAACCCTTACGACTTGAGGACGATAAGATATGATGGCATACAGGCATTCCCTGCCGGTGGTTGTCCTGCTGGCTCTCTCATTCGGCGCCGCCCAGGGCGAAACCGTAACAGCCCAGACCGTGGTGCAGCGCTGCGACCTGGACACCTATGCCGGGGATGACAACCGCTCCAGGCTGACCGTCATGCTGCGTGACGCGGGCGGCAACGAGAAGAAGAATGTCTACCGCCGCTACTGGAAGAACTATGCCGCGGATAAGGGCGACGTGTTCGACAAGATGGTGCTGGTCACGGAATTTCCGCTGGACGCCAAGGGCACGGGCTTCATGCGCTGGGCCTACAAGCCGGAGGCGGGCAGGGATGTGGACCAGTGGCTCTATCTGCCCTCTCTCAAGAAAATCCGCCGCGTCTCCGTCCGCGACCCCGCCGACCGCTTCCTGGGTTCCGACCTGAGCTATTGGGACATCAGCCTGCGCCTGGCGGAGCAGGATGAGCACCGCCTGGTGGAGGAAAGGCAGCAGGGCGGCAAGACCATTTACGTGGTGGAAACCCAGCCGCGGGAGAAAAGCCCGCTCTACAGCAGGCTGGTCGCCCGTTATGAGCGCGCGGGTGACTGGCGCGACTGCAACAAGACCCGCATTGAGTATTTCGATCCCAATGGCGTGCTGCTCAAGGTGCAGACCCTGAGCTGGCAAAAGGTTTCGGATGCCTGGCTGTGGGATACCGTCGAGGTCAGGAACCGCAAGACGGGGCACAGTTCGGTCTTCCAGGTTTCGGACGTGGCCATCAATGTGGGCCTCAAGGACCGCTTGTTCACCGAGCGTTCCCTCAAGCGGGGCATCCGCTAGGGAGGCTGCCGGACTTTGGGGTGAATATACTGCGGCGGCGTGAAATGGGTCCATTTCCCGCCCGCCTCGCTACGAACACCTAGGGGAACCTCCTGGCGACTCTGAAGTTGACTTGGCGCCCAAAGGTTTGTATAACAATGTTTAACGCTGGGCGCCGCGTTGCCTCCTGGCGGGAATCATGGGGCTGGCGCTGTGATGGGCTGCGGCCGCCGGTGCTGGCATATCACCCGTCCGCGCTGGAGGCGTATTCGTCTGGACAGCGAGCGCCCCAGCGGGCTCGCATGGGCTGCCAACCTGAGAAGAGACCTGGATTTCCCCGCCTTACTTATTGATCAGCCTATCCTGCCGAAGATATTTGAGTTCGGGTCTGTTTTTTGCAGCACAATCATGTTCAGGCGCCGCCCTTCCATGCGATGGCGATATTGCCGGGGGCTTGCCTGCTGGAACAATGATGTGAACTGTCTATGCTGAAAATTGATGCGAGAGGAGTGGTGGCCATGGCCCTGATGGTGCTGGGCGGGGCCGTCAAGCCCGCCTTCGGCGGCATGTGGGACTTTCTGCCCCAGGATCTGCGTCTCAGCGGTTACCTGAAGAACGAAACGGCCTACCGCTTCCGCGAGCCCCGTTCCTTTACCAAGATCCGCAATATTTTCTCCCTGGACGCCAATTATCCCATCGGCGACAGTTTCGAATTCACGGCCAGCGGCTGGATGTACTATGATCTGGTCTATGACTTGTTCGACTATGACGTGATCACGGCGCGCGCGGAACGGGAAAGAGACCAGCCGCTCAACTTCATCGAGGCGCTGGACGAGGAAAAGGACTCGCCCGTGGCGGAGATCCGGGAGTTCTACCTGGATTCCTTCTTGTCGGATTTCGATATCCGCATCGGCAAGCAGTTCATCATCTGGGGCGTCATGACGGGTGTGAGGATCGTCGATGAAATCAACCCCATGGATTTCAGGGAGCTGCTCGCCCCCGATCTGCTGGATTACCGCATCCCCCTGTGGTCCCTGAAAGTGGACTACTATGGCGCGGAAAACACTTACCAGTTGATCGTCATCCCGGACCTCAAGTTCCACAAGCCGGCGCCGCCGGGCTCGGAGTGGGAACTGCTGCAGAAGGTGCCCGGCACCACTTTCCCCGATAGCTGGACTCTGAAGAACACGGAGATCGGCGCCAAGGTGACGCGCACCCTGTGGGATACGGAACTGACCCTGAGCTATTTCTATACATGGGACGATTTCCCGGTCATTTTCCGCAAGGTGAGGGCGGACGAGGTTCAGGAAGACCCCATTTTCTTTCCCACGTACACCCGTATTCACATGTACGGCTCCACCTTCCAGCGCTCCCTGTTCGGACAGGTCATCAAGGGTGAAGTGGCCTTCGTGACGGGAAAGTACTTCGGAATCAGCAACGATGTGGACAGGAACGGCGACGGCTATGTGGACAATGACGGCGAGGTGCAGAAGAACCACATCCGCTGGGGCCTGGGGCTGGACTTCAATCTGTGGAAGACGGATTTCTCCCCCGGCATCGTGCAATGGATCATCCTGGATTACGAGGAGGCCATCATCCAGGACGAATTCGACACCTCCTTCAATTTCTTCGTGCGCAAGGAACTGCCGGAACATGGCGCGGTGTTCGAAATGCTCGGTATCTGGCCCATCAACATGAAGGAATTCTATCTCGCCCCCGATATCACCTTCAGCGTGACGGAGCGCTTCCAGGTGACGGCGGGCATGAACCTGTTCTGGGGAGACAAATCCCTCACCGGCATCATCGTGGAGGGCGGACGGGCGACGGATATCGTGGAGGTGAACCAGCGCTTCCGCTTCTTCGGCAACTTCGACCAGAATGACAGGATCTTCGTCAACTTCAAGTACAGTTTTTAAGGCAATAAGGACCATGGAGCGGATGGGGACATCATGATGCGAATGCGAGGCGTAACAGCATGCTGAAACATTTCTTTATCACTGTCGTGCGCTTTCCGAGGTTTGTCCTGGGGGCGGTATTGCTTGCCACGCTGCTGGCCCTGGCCCAGTTCGGCGATCTGGAGTGGGAAACGGACGCGCGGGTCTATTTCCCCAAGGGGCATCCCGCCATCCAGTATGACGAATATGTGGCCGACACCTTCGGCGTCAAGGACTCCATCATCATCGCCATCACCAACGAGAACGGCATTTTCAATCCCCGGACCCTGGCCAGGGTAGCGCGCATTTCCGGAAAGGTGGCGGCCCTGCCGGGCGTGCTGGCCCAGCGCCGCGTGGACGTGGCCTCCCTCGCCACCGCGACGGTGTTCATGGGGACAGAGGACGAATTGATCAACAAGCCCCTGATGGAGACCGTGCCGGAAGACGAGGCCGCCATCGCCAGCATGCGCAAGCTGGTTTACGACCATCCCGACCTGTTCGTGGGCAACCTGGTGTCCGCCGATGGCAAGGCCACCATGATCCGCGTCAAGCTCAAGGAGGGCATCGAGCACCGCTACCAGAGCTATTTCCAGGTGAAGGGCATCCTGATGGAAGAATTGCAGCGGCGGGGCGGGCAGGACGGCGGGGCCTGGCCC
>WGFB01000019.1 GCA_015492435.1 Gammaproteobacteria bacterium
GAGATGTGTATAAGAGACAGTGATGACCTTCCCGGACAGGACGCCTTCTCCCCCCGCCCCCACTTGCCGGGAATCGCCAGCCCCCTGCTCTTCGAGCACCAGCCTCAGGCGTCTCGCCAGCTCGGCCTGGCGGTAGGGCTTGCTGAGCAGGTGCGCGGAAAATCTCGCCAGCCCGTTATGGGCGATGGTATTGGAAGTGAACCCGGAAGTCAGGAGCACCCTGAGGCCGGGCACGAGCACCGTGGCCTGTTGCGCCAGTTCATAGCCATTCATGCCGCCTGGCATGACCACATCGCTGAACAACAGGTCGAAATCCCGGTCTTCCGCCAGTATCCGCAATGCCTGGGCGGCATTCTCGGCGGTCCGCGTCCTGTAACCCAGGTCCTTGAGATACTGTTCCGCCAGTTGCAGCAGATCAGTTTCATCATCGACGATGAGTATGCGCTCATCGCCCCCGGGCAGGGTGGCCTGCCGCGCATGATCCATGGAACCCGTCACCGCCTCTCCGGTGGCGCGCGGCAGATACATGCGGATCGTGGTTCCAACGCCGGGCTCGGAATAGACCTTGATATTGCCGCCGTAACGTTTGATAAAACCATAGACCATGGCCAGGCCCAGGCCGGTACCCACGCCCTCGGGCTTGGTGGTGAAAAAGGGCTCAAATATGCGTTCCATGTTCTCGGCGGCGATGCCCGTCCCCGTGTCGCTCAGCATCAACTGCACGTATTCACCGGGCTTCATGCCGGGATTGAGGGCGGTATACCCGCCATCCAGAAACTTGTTCGAGGTTTCGATCAACAGTTTTCCGCCTTTCGGCATGGCGTCACGGGCATTGATGACCAGGTTGAGAATGGCGTCCTGAAACTCTCCCGGATCGATCTCGGCCGACCACAGCGCATCGGCCAGAAAATACTGGACTTCCACCTGGGGCGTCATGGAGCGCGCAATCATGGTCTTCATCTCGCGCAGCAGGATGTTCAGATCCACCACCGCCCGCTCCCTGGGCTGCCTGCGCGAGAACACCAGCAACTGGCGGGTCAGATCCATGCAGCGCAAAACCGCCTTGGTGGCCGTATCCACCCACATGCGGGGTTTCTCCTCGTGTGCAACATGGTTGCGCATGAAATCGAGATAACCGATGACCACCCCCAGTTGATTGTTGAAGTCATGGGCAATGCCCCCCGACAGGCGGCCGATGGCCTCCATTTTCTGGGAGCGGCGCAGGGCCTCCTCGGTCATTTTGCGGTCAGTGATGTCTTCATAGATTCCGAGGACGCCGAAAATGCCGCCTCCCACGTCGCGCAGGGGGATCTTGCTGGTGCGCAGCCAGCGCTGGGCGCCATCGGGCGTTGTCTGCGGCTCTTCGTAATTGAGCTTGGGCTTGCCGCTTTCGATCACCAGCCTGTCGTCGGATCTGTAAAGCTCGGCCTGCTCGCGCCAGCCCAGGTCATAATCGTTCTTGCCGATGATCTGCTCCGTGTTCTCCAGGCCGGCATCGCGGGCGAGGTTGCGGTTGCAACCGAGATACACCCCCTCACGGTCCTTCCAGAACACGCGCACAGGAATGGCATCCAGCACCAGTTGCAGCATTCTCTGAGATTCCCTCAGAGCCAGCTCCACCCGCCTGCGCTCGGCAATCTCCTGCCGCAACAAGGTGACTTTGTCGTTGAGGGCGGAAAAGCTGCGGGTAAATTTCTCACGGCGGGCGAGGCGCAACATGATCAGGGGGGGAGAATCCCCGGAACGCGCGCGGACCAGATTGCCGTATCCATGACAAGGTAAGAGTTCACCATCCGCCGACCGCACCCGCAACGCACCCGGTGTCGCCTCATTGCTCCCGGCCCAGGTGCGCAGCGAGTCCTCGCACTTTTCCCTTGAGTCGGCGACCAGTTCAGAAAGCTGGACACCCCGCAGGGCCGGGGCATCCAGGCCGAACAGGCGTCCGGCCGCCGGATTGGCGGCGAGGATCTCGCCCTGTCCATTCAGCAGACACAACGGCTCAGGCAGGGATCTGGCGAACAGGGCGAAATCGTCGGGCGTCATTCCGGCAACCAGGCCCTATGTCCCGAAATATTCTCTTCCAGGCGCGTCCCGCACGTTGTCATTGTCGGGATTCAGATAAATCACCACACGGCAGCCAGGGTCGCCCCTGGCAATGGTTTGTTCAAGGTCAATCTTGGCATAGCCCAGATTGTCGGCGGTGATGACGCCAAAGACATTGGATGTCATCATGCACAGGGAAGTGCGGCCCTTCACCTTCTCCGCAAATGGGCAATCCCCGTTGAGCAGCACGATCTTTTCGTCATTCTGCTCAACTACGACGAAACTTCCCTTGATGCGCCGCTTGAGATCGCTCAGCACCTCGGCCACCTGCTCCCTGGCCAGTTTAGGAACACGCATTTCCTCTCGGTAGAGCTGGTTGATGCCCGTTCCGATATGCTGTCCGACGACGCTGATGAAACCGGACGTCTCTTCCAGGCCCACCATGTCTTCCAGGAGGCCTGACAGTTCCCGGATCAGGGAGCGCATGAATTCATCGCGTTCGAGGGGGATATCCAGCTCGCTTGGCTTGCGAACCTTCTCTTGGGTGTGAGACATGTGGCACCTCCTCCGCCACCCGGCGAGTCATTGTGAGCAAGAGGATGACTATATGGATGACTTACGGGCGTGACGGAAGACCAGTGTAGCACATGTCAGTGATCCCGATACACCATAAGTTACAAGTTACAAGTTACAAGTTACAAGGTACAAGTTACAAGTTACAAGTTACAAGTTACAAGGTACAAGTTACAAGTTACAAGTTACAAGGTACAAGGTACAGGGTACAGGGTACAAAAGGCTGCTTTCCCTGTATCTTGTACCTTCGAGTGGCGGGTCAATAAAACCATCAAAAGTGTATCAGTATTGCGGCGCTTTAAGTGCTTTCAGAGAGCGCGGCAGGCTTTGGGAACCGGCATACAATACCGGCCCGCCACGTCATCCGTGGCGGGCCGGCTTGTCCTTCGTTATTGTAAAGAGACCCTCACGCGGCGCGAAGTCAATGTCTGGGTCGCACTGTCATAGGCGCCCCGCGCCACCAGGGACGACAAGGCCGTGACGCCATCCAGGCGTGAATCCAGGTCACTGATGAAATTGTCGAACTGGGTGTGCAGGGTGACCGTCCGGTTCTGGCGTATGGCATAGAGGCCGATGCCAGTGGCATGGGGCGCCACCACGGGCGCCGGCGAGGCGGTCAATACCGTGGCCACTCCGGCCTGGAACACATGATGCACCGGTCCGGCATTGCCCAAATCGAGTTCCAGGCCCGCGCCGCCCATGCTGATGAAGGGCGCCGTGGCCGGTGGCGACCAGTTGACCACCATGCGCGCGTTGACGTTGCCCACATCGATGATGGTCAGCGCCTCGAAATCGGGCGGCGCCATGCCGAATGCCGTCACGAAGCCCAGCACCCGCAAGGGATCACCCGCCGTCAAGCCACCCAGGCCGAGGCTGCCGGTGGCGATACGGTAATTGGAGGGATCGCTGGGCGTCGTCCCCGTCCCGGTAAAATCGAAGATCCTCACCGGGCGCCCGTTGATACGCTGAACATCCAGGACGATTTCCCCGCTGCCCAGGGACAGCAGACTGCCGGTCACAGCGGAAACATGCATGCGCACCAGGCCATTCTTGGCGCCGGTGGCATCTATGGCCAGGGATGATGGCGCCGTGCCGCTCACCTCGCCGAATACGGTGACGCGCTGACCGATGGAGATGTCGTCTTTGTCAGGCGGCGTGGTGGAAGCCACGGCCTGCTTGGTCACCCGGGTCGAAGCATCCACCGTCACCTGGACATCGGCGTTGAGGACCACCGCACCACTGGCGCGCATCAGCGTGGCGCCTCTCACGGTCAGCACATCGCCACTGCGGGCAATGACTGTTCCCCTCATGGCGTCCAGTGTGCCGCCCGGTACGCTGGAGCCGGCATAGACTTCGCGCGCCTCGAATACGCGCTGGGTGATGTTCAGATCGCCGAGCACGATCACGGCGGTCAGCAAGGGCTGCTGCGCCAGCAGGGCAAAGCCCGCGCTGCCCTCGGCCGTCTCACCATTGATCTCATACACCGTCGTGTCTCCAGGCGCCACCGTGAGCCGGCCGAAATCATGGTCATGGTTGTCCAGGGGATGATGAAAGGGGCGGATGGCGAGTTTGAAAGTCTCCTCCGTCTCGTTCACCTCCGCGAGGGGACCGCGCAGGCGGTGAATCTTGGGTTGCTTGGGATCCACATCGGCCAGCAAAAAGGGCTCCACGGTGACCACGGGAGGGGACATGCCGGTATCGACCTTGTTGGAGGCCAGCAGGTCGAAATCCAGGGTCAGGTGGGCGGGCACTCCAGGAACGATCACCAGGGGCCGCTGGCCGTCGAGCCTCACCCTGACACTCAGCGAGGTGATCTTGTTGCCGTCGCCATCCACGATATTGTCCGCCGGGATCTGCACGGGTTCCCCACCGGCATCCTCCACCTGGATATTGGCGTTACTGTAATCCAGTTCCAGGCTGGCATGGGTATAGAGCCCGGAGGGAATGGTGGCCGCGGTCACGAATTCCGTCATGTCCACATACTGGGCAAAATCGATGCGGGTGGACACCGGCAATGTTTCGATCTCCGCCCCGTTGGCCTGGGTCAGCCTGATGGACGTGACGTCCACCTCGTAATTGACGAAGTCGCCCTCGGCATCGGTAAGGCCGATGACCACCTCGCCGTTTTCCCCGCTGGCGCCACTGCCCCCGCCGCAAGCCGTCAGCAGCATGGCCATGGTCAGTATCAGTACGGCGGCAGGCGCCTTGAGCCAGGCCAGGCATCGTTTCATGGATGGGTCAATCATCATTTTTCTGCTCCATGTGAGTTGGGTTGGTCACAACACGCCGCCGCATACGGACGGCGTTCTTGACCCTGACAACGCACGGCGCGGGAAAACGGTTGACAGAAAAATGATGCCCGAAAAAACCCCAGGGGAGAAATAGATAATCTAGAGAATATTCAATTAATTATACTGAAATGCTCTATTTCATCTGAGCCTTGATCTGTTCTATCGCCATCATTTCTTCCTGGGTATAGATATCGGGAAGCTGATCCAGGCGATTGATGAGATGGGGCAGGAAGAGCAGTTCCACCAGATCATGGTGATACTGCACCCTGTTGTCCAGGCCGCCCCGGGCAAGGGTCTGGAGCGTAATGTCATAGTCATACCCGGCGCCGGTAAAAACCCGCCGCACGAAGGCCTTGCGCTCCTGGGGGGCCAGGGTGGCCGGGCTGCTCATGAGACGCCGGGATTCTTCCTCGTATGAGGCCGCCAGTTTCTCCAGGGCCTCCCGGCTGCCCAGGGGCACGGCTCCCTCAACTTCCGTTCCCCCGCTGCTGCAGGCGGTGAACATCAGGACGATGGCCAACACGGACACCATCCAAAGGATACGCGGTGAAGAGGCTGAAAGCGTTTCGTTCATAGTGAAATTCCGGTCAATTTGAGTCATGTCGTTTCCTGAGAGTCGCTCGAATCAATGCCTATGGCAGGCTGGCTGGTGCCCTGGGAGGTCAACCCAGGGCGAGGCGCATGCCGGTGGAGAGTATGGCATAAATACCCCGCACTGACATTGAAACCTTGTCTGCAAAGAGACGCCCGGAAAACGGTTTTAACCCGCCCCATGCGGCGCGCTCCTGTACTCTCCCCGGCCAGGAGAGAGCCCCCATTTCTCACCTGGATGGCGGGCGAGCACACCATTTCCGACAGTAAACCTTGGATACTTCCAAGCTACCGTTTTATCTGTCAAAATACCCTATTCTTGAGCTTTATTATCAACAATTTTCATGGGGGAATGTATGACCATGCCCGATGCGGCGCATCACAGCCGCTGGCGTACCGCGGACGTCGTCTTTGGTTTAGGACTTATCTTAGGTTTTATGCTTAATTACGTGTTTCCTCTATCATTTCCATACCTGGATCAGGCATTGTTGCGGCATCTCATCGGCGCGCCCCTCCTGCTCCTGTGCGGCGGGATCATTTACATGGCGCAGAGAGAACTGGCCACCGAGGGGCAAGGCACGGCGCCAGGCATTCCCACTACCCGCATGGTGAAGGGCGGAGTATTCCAATACTCGAGAAACCCGCTGTACACAGGACTGGTCATTGGATTGTGCGGCCTCGCCATCGCCACCAATACTCCCTGGCTGCTGATCATGCTCCTGCCCATCATCGCCGTGACGCACTATTATCTCATCCTGCCGGAAGAGAAATACCTGGAAAGCCGGTTCGGGGACGATTATCGGCAATACAAGGCCCGGGTAAGGCGTTGGTTGTAATCACCTGTCATGCACCTCGTAGCCATGATCCCTGATCCACTGAACGGCCGCCCGCGCATCCACCAGTGACTGTAGCGGCAGCAGGCCCGCGGCTCCATCTGCGCCGGACCTGACGAGCCGGGCAGCGGCCCACACGGCCGGCGCCGCGGGCAGCCTCAGCCCTTCCTTACGCGCGATCACTTCCACTTCCGCCAGCAGTTCTCCTCCGCCGCCGCGCGCCTCCACCACAAGATGCCCTTCTTCCCCGCCAAAGCGCCGGCACAAGCGCGCCACCGGCAGGAGAAGCCGGACCAGCCGCGCCGGCGGGCCTTCGCCCAGGGCCGGCAGCACGAAGCTGGCGCACTTCAGGCCGGCGTTGAGGTAACAACGGTCGAAACCGGTAAAAAAACTGACCGGGACAGCGCGGCCGCCCAGCGGGAGGCCATCGGGGAAGGGAATGGGATAGGCGCCATAGCAGCGCGTGACGGCATCACGATGACGGCGCCGGACCAGGCGCCTGAAACAGCGCCCCCCTCCTTGCAGGGGCCGCCCCAGGGGGGCAAGCAGGCCGCTCAGCAATCCCGCGCTCACAGGATTGCGGGAACCCAGATTGAGAAAGACGGCAACGGACGACAAGGCCGGCAAACGCCCGAATACCTGGCTCAGCACGGCCACCAGGCCGGGCACCGTGGAACACCCCGGCATCACGGTGGAGCGCGCGCCGCGCCAGGCCCTGGCCGCAGCCTCCACCCTGGCGATGAAATGCGCGTCCTCGGCGATATCCACATAGTGCACCCCCCGCGCCAGGCAGGCGCGCACCAGGGGCGCGGGGTCGTGATGAAACGGCCCGGCGGCATGAATCAGGACATCGATTCCCGTCAGCGCCTCCGGAAATGTATCCGGCTCGGCAAGATCCAGCAGCCTGTGCGCCACCGGCAGGTCACCAGGATCGTGACGCGAGGCGGCGATGACCTCCAGGCCAGGGTGATCCTCCCGCAACAGCGCCACAATGAGACGCCCCAGGACCCCTCCCGCCCCCAGGACCAGGATCTTGCCCCTATCCGTCACCGGGACAATCGCTACCGCAGCGGATGCGCCCGTGAGCAGCGCGGAACGCCAGATAGTGTTCCCTCACGCGCTGGGCGCTGGAGGCCTTGGGCAAGTCACGGAAGGCATGCTCGAGCACGCTCTTCACGGCGGTGCTCCAGGGCGTGCCGGGAATCAGGTCATACATGGCGCCCGACGCAAAGATCAGTACCCGCTCGGGCCAGCCATAACCCGCCTTGCCCAGCACCTCAAAATAGGGATTTCCCCGGGGTGGAATCACGGGCGGCACGGCGTCTTCCAGGGACAGGCTGTAGTCCGGCAAGGGGGCCAGGTCCTCGGGCGCGGTCATGGATACCATGACGGCAATGATAAACGCCGCCAGCAGGGGGGGCGCCCACAAGGCCTTTCTCCGCAACACCATCACGCCCCCCAGCATGACCGCCCCCCAGTGCATGGCCGCCATGGCGACGAGGAAAGTGGGATAGATGACCACGGGCAGCCCGGTATTGATCAGCAGCCACTCCCCCAGCGTGGCGACCCAGCCCGCGAAGACCATGACGGGAAAGAAGGACATGCGCCACACAATGAACGCGCATGCGATGATCAGCAGGCGCCGCCAGAACCCCTCCACATTGAAGCACAGATAGACCGCCGCCAGCAGGATCCCGGCCAGGGAAGCAACGTGAAAGGCCACGAAGACCGTGGCCTGTTCAAGTACTTCCCTGGTATCCAGCCAAAGGCCCGCGCCCGCGAGAGCAATGGTGACGATCAGCAGGGCATCTTTGTAGGGATTCAAAACACCTGCATCTTTTGCAATTCGGGCGCCACCTCGTCGAGCCGCTTGGCCAGAATCTGCAGACGGCGCGTGGGCACCTTGGGAAACAAATGATGCTCGATGTGATAGAACATATTGTAGGTCAGGAGGGACTTGAGGCGCCCGCGTATGGTGCGCGCGATGAAATGAGTCCTGTCACAATCGTAGTGCACGGTCCACACCGCGAAAAATGCCGTGAGGCAATTGGCGATCAGCATGACGATGACGTGATATTGCAGAGCGGCGATATCCCAGACGAACAGGACCAGGTAGATCCAGACCACGTTGGCGATCAGTTCGGCAATCACCCAGCGGCGCAGGCGGCGGCTCCCGAGTTGCAAGGCCGTCTTATGCAGGAGAAAAGGAAACTTGGGTCCAAAGAGTATGGCCTGCCACCATTTCATGCGCGCGCTGCGCGCCTCCACGTCTTCCTCGTCCATGCAATAGCGGTGGTGGCGCAGGTGATTGAACTGCACGGCGTGCATGGAGCCCAGCATGATGATGCTGAGGAGAAACATGAAGTACTCATGGGCGCGCTTGCTGATGCCGATGGCGTAGTGAAAGGCATTGTGAACCTGGCGCAGACCGCACAGAAAGAACATGAAGGAGGCGCCCAGGGCGAAGAACCACCAGCCATAATGGGCGAGGACCAATGACAGGATAAGCCACGGAGCCGAGATAAACAGTTCATGAATGACATCCGCCCTGGTGAGATCGCACAGATCCTTCCATTCGACACTGCGCACCCGTTCATCATGCATGATATCCATCGCCATATACTTCCCCCCTATTTGTAGTTGTTGGATGAAGCAATCAGCTCAGAATGCGAGTGCGCAGGCACAGGCATCCCGAGACTGTTATCTAAAATAACCGCATGTATTGTCCTCGTGACTGTTTCCGCCAATCGCGCTTGTTGCGTGCCCACATTGCGTGAACGCACGATCTATAATAGGTAATCCTTGATTTTTTTTCCAGAACCGCCTCAATCACCAACATTTAATGGGGGAATTGTTGGCGTTTGCCGCGCAAGGGGATGACTTATACCCCTACGTCGGCAGGCTGCACCAGCAATGCGCCCGTCAGAATGACAAAGGCGCGCACCAGCAGAATTCCCATTCCCTGCGCACGGTGTTCCTGACGAACACGCGGGTCTGACTCCCCGCGCAACAGGCGGCGGCCCGCCTGGATCTGCACGAAGTAAAGAACGAAGAGCGTGACCAGCAGCATGAAATGCACCCAGACGCCAAAAGTGAGAATGTCTTCATCGACGATAAGGCGCTGATACCAGTCCCGCGTCATCACCAGATAGATGGGAAACAGCAGATCCGAAATCATGATGAAAATCATGACCGGGACATGAAAACGCCTCGACCTTGCATGGTGGAACGCGGCCAGCATGAGCGCATAGGTCGCCAGCACATAGATTACCGTACCCGCCATCGTGTATTCCTTGTCGAACGCTCCCGCCAGGATGGAAAACAATCAGCCAGAGATCCTATCATGAACACGCGAATGATGCAGCGCCGGGCGATGCGCCGTTCGGAATGAAAAAGGGCGCCCATGGCGCCCTTTTTCATCTCAAGCCGCTCTGCCTGGCTAGGCCGAAGGCCGGTTCTCTCCCGGCCCCTTTCCCGGCGGCGGCTGCACAACTTCCACGACGCTTTCATCGGACTTGCCCCGCGCCGTGTCGTCGCCCTCTGACACCACTTCCACCACCTCGACGACCTCCACTTCGTCTTCCCCGCTGGAGGCGGCCTGGCTCTCCGCCGGCTGCTCGGGCTTGGGCCATTCCTGAAAGGGGAAAGGCTTGTCTTCGGATTTGTAGGTCATGAAGGACACCACCTGATAAACATATGTGCTCAGGCTGTCGCCAAACTCCTTTACCTTGGGCTGCGGCTTGCCTGTCGCCAGCTTGAAACCAAACGTCAAAATGGCCACGCCGGCCACCACGAACTCGGCTATTCTGAGAATAAACCAGAACAGGAGCACATACAGGCCGCGCACGATCTGCGCCCAAGTCTCGGCGGATTTTTTTTCTGCATTCTGCTGTTGAGTGTTTTGTCCGGATTTTTCCTGGTTGACGCTGACTTCTTCCGCTGTTTCAGATTCCATGCTTCCCCCTCCCGAAATTTTATTATTTAGAGGTCTTGCTGATTGACTCCCAAGCATCCAGTTTCGATGCGCCTTGGCTCCGCATGCCGGCCGGTTCCGAATTCCTCCGCTTGGCGGACGGATGCGGCTGGCCTGGCGGCGCGGCAACCCCCATCAAGAAGCTTGCAGACCTCCCAGGCCCAGATAAATATATGAGCATACGGCTACAACACACAGGCGTCAACCCTGAGCCCGGCAAGCCGCGGGCCGGGCAATCAGGAGGGCTGCCAGGCAGTCCGCCTTTCCTGAAATGAACAGCGCATGCCAGTCGTTTTGTTTTTCTGTTACATCAGGCGCCTAGCCCGCATTTCTCACCAGGTTGGCGGGATGATCGCGTAGAGAACTGGATTCACTAAGGATTTTACGAAGGAACGGAATACCCGTGTGTATTCCTTTGTGGATTCAAGGATCAAGCGAGGACCCGCCACGTCATCCTGGTGAGAGATGCGGGCTTGAGGATTCCCTTAAAGCCCGGCAGACAAACGGACGCCACACAGTGGCGGTCAGATAAAGAACCCGAGGCCGCGCCGCAGACGCCGGCGCTCCAGGTGCAGCTCGATGGCCTTGCGCACCGCCCGCCTGCGCTGGTCGCGCGCCGAGCCGGCGCCGGGAACCTGCCGCAAACCGTCCAGGCGCCCCGGCCCCAACTCACCCTTCACGTCTTCTGTTTCTTCGGAAAATTCATCCTCGTTTCTACCCATGACAGCACCTCATTCCCGGGCAGAGTCCATTCAAAATGAGCAGCCTGATCCCGAACCAAACACGCGCCTCTATATCCGCTCCTCATGGAGAATGCCGCGGATCAATCCCCGCCGACGTTCAGATCGCCGCCCTTGAGCAGAACATCCCAATAAAACCTGGGCAGAATATATTTTTTCAGGTAATACATGCTGCGCCGCTCCCTCCCCTGATCGAAGGGAAAGGTTTCCTTGGGTTGCAGGTTGTAGTCGAACTCGGCCAGCACCAGCTTGCCGTAGCCCGTCACCAGGGGGCAGGATGCGTAACCATCGTAAGCGGCCTTGCCCTCCTGGCCGGACATGGCCGTCACCAGGTTGCTCACCAGCACAGGGGCCTGTCCGCGGATGGCCGCCGCCGTCTTGGAATTGGGTGTATTGGTGCAGTCCCCCAGGCCGAAAATATTGCCGAATTTCTTGTGGCGCAGGGTATACATATCCACGTCCACCCAGCCGGCATCATCCCCCAGCGGGCTGTTCTTGACGAAATCGGGGGCGCACATGGGCGGGGTGACATGGATCATGTCGTACTTCACCGCCTCACGCTCGCCGTTGGTCATGTTTTCGAAGACTGCCTCCTTGTCATCGGGGCGCAATTCCACCAGATTGCACTGGTAGTGTATATCCAGGCCCTTGCGCGCAATGACTTCATTGAGGGGCGCGGCGAACTTCTTGACGGGAAAAATGCCCGGCGCGGCCGAATAGAACCGGATGTCCGTCTTGTCCCGCACCTTGGATTTCCTGAAAGCCTCGTCCGCCAGATACATGATCTTCTGCGCGGCGCCCGGACACTTGAAGGGCGGCTTGGGCTGGGTGAACAGCGCGGTACCGCCCTGAAAGGACTTGATGGTTTCCCATGTCACGGGCGCGACCCGGTAATCATAGTTGCTCACCACACCATTCTTGCCCAGGCTTTCCTTGAGCCCCGGAATGGCTTCCCAGTCGATCTTGATGCCCGGCGCCATGACCAGATATTCGTAGCCGATCTCCTTTCCGCCCTCGGTCGTCAGGGTATTGTTGGCGGGATCGAGCGTGGTGACGCTGTCCTGTATCCACTGAACGCCCTTGGGAATGACCTTGCTCATGGGGCGCGCCGTCCGGGACGCATCGACGATGCCACCGCCCACGAAGGTCCAGCCCGGCTGGTAATAATGGGTGTCGCCCGGCTCAATGACGGCGATATCGGGATTCTCCAGTTCCTTCAGGAGATGTGACGCCACGGCAATGCCGCCCGTGCCGCCCCCCACGATCACAATCTGATGTTTAATGCTGTCAGTCATCTCCACCTCCTTTTCATCATTATTATTGTACTTCCTTGACGCTGACGCCGTACGCTGCCCCGGGGCTCACCCGCATTTCTCACCAGGATGACGGGCTAATGCTGGGTCCCGATATCCAGCCCGGTGCGCAACAGCATGAATCCACCAATGATGACCAGCATCATACTAAAGGCCCGTTGCAGTTGCACACCCGGGAGTTTTCTGAGCAGATAGGTTCCCAGCACCGTGCCCAGCGCGGCGAGCACACTGATGGCCAGCGCCAACGGCAGGGAAAAATCCACGGTTTTAAGATAAGTAAGGCCGCCCGCCACGGCATTCAAGGTAATCAGGATCAGGGAATGGGCAACGGCCGTGGGAAAATGGCCAATGCCCAGATAGATCAGCGCCGGAACCAGAAGAAAACCGCCTCCGACCCCCAACAGCCCGGTGATGAGCCCGATCACAAATCCGGTTACCGAGGCGGGTATGAAGCGGAAGACGCTGACGCGATCCGACAACTCCACCCTGGACAGCCACCAGGTCACCAGAAAAATCAACAGGGCGAACAAAACGACCTGGACATGTTCACTGACGTAGACGGCCAGCAGGGAACCTGACACGCTGCCCAGCATGCCCATGACGCCAAAGGTGATCAGCAGCTTGATCTGCAGATTGCGCCAGGCGCGGTGTTGCGCGAGCGCCACGATGGACACGCAGGCCACCACCCACAAACTCATGGCGATGGCCTCCTTGACCGGCATGCCGGCGAGATAGATCAGCACCGGCACGGTGATCATGCCGCCACCAGCGCCGAACATCCCCAGCACGATGCCGATGACCAGGGCGGACGGCCACAACATGAGGCTCATGTCAAATCTGGCCGCAAGCCTGGTTGGCGGGCACGGCTTCCATGATGAGGCGGGGATCGGGCAGATCGAGCCCGTCCATATAGGCAATGAAACCTTCCCGGCCCAGCTTGAGCCGGGGGTTGAAAGCCTTCTCCTCCCCGATGGTGGAGCGGGTGCGCCCATGATAGTCGTGGCCGGGATAGACCCAGGTGTCATCGGGCAGGGTAAACAGCTTCTGTGTAATGGAGTCATACAACAACCCCGCATCACCCTGCTGAAAATCAGTCCGCCCACAGCCGCGGATGAACAGGGAATCCCCGGTGAACACGCAGTCGCCGACCAGAAAGCTGAGGCAGCCGGAGGTATGTCCCGGAGTGGAAATCACCTTGATGGCCTCCTCTCCCAGCGGCAGGACATCCCCTTCCTCCAGGGCCAGGTCCGCGCAACCCACGGCATTGACGGCGGCCACGCCCGTCTGACACGAAGTCAGCTCGCGCAATTTCCCGTTGGCCGTGATGTGGTCGGCATGGACATGGGTATCGAGGGTATACTTGAGATTCAGCCCCAGTTCCTTCAACAAGGAAAGGTCACGCTCCACCTGCCCCAGCACCGGATCGATCAGCACCGCCTCCCGGCTCCGCGCATCGCCCACCAGATAGGTGTAGGTCCATGTATCGTAATCGAACAATTGTCGTAGAATCACACCGCAGTCCTCCTATGTCATTCGGCTGTATATTAATATAATTACTCATTATAGTCTTATAATATTTAGTTATAATGAACCCGCTATTTCAATCTCAGGATATTACAGCCGTGAGTTTTATTAACCCAGCATGCCCCTCCCTGGGTTACACTTTTGCTGTTCACGACACGGGAAGAAAGACATTCGATGAAAGAAACACGCTGGCATGTCCTGCCCGATGCCCAGGCCGTTGCGGATACCGTCGCAAACCGCATCGGGGAACTCGCGCAGACAGCGATCGGCAAGCAGGGGCGCTTCAGGATCGTCCTCGCGGGCGGCACAACGCCGGAAAGGGTCTATGCCCGACTGGCCGGCCATGACACCGCATGGGAAGCGTGGCATATCTTCTTTGGTGACGAGCGCTGCCTGCCGCCGGATCATCCGCAGCGCAACAGCGTCATGGCGCGGAGGGCTTGGCTGGATCATGTCTCCATTCCCGCCAGGCAGGTGCATGACATACCCGCGGAGCTGGGTCCCGAAGCCGCCGCGCGGGCCTACGGGAAAGTGGTCGCGCCCGCCCTTCCCTTCGATCTCGTGCTGCTGGGCATGGGCGAGGATGGTCATACCGCCAGCCTGTTCCCCGGACAGCGCCATGACACCGGCCAGCTCGTGGTTCCCGTTTTCGGCGCACCCAAGCCTCCCCCGGAGCGCGTCTCCCTTGGTCAGGACGCCCTCAATGACAGCCTCGCCGTGTTCGTCATGATCACCGGCGCCGCCAAGAGACAGGCCGTGCAGCAATGGCGGGAAGGCGCGGACCTGCCCATCGCGGCCATCCACGGACGCAACGGCAGCGATATCTATCTGGATGCCGCGGCCTATCCCTGAGCCGGCCTGTCACGCAATCCAGATTTTGAGCAATACAGGCAGAGCAATGAAACCCATGTCCGGCACCGAACGACAGCAGTATGACATCCTTCCCGGAAAACAATATCCGGGCGGGGCGACCCTTGTCCCCGGGGGCGTGAACTTCTCCATCTTCAGTCATCACGCCACCAGCGTCGAGCTGCTGCTGTTCGCGGATGCGGACAGCCCCCTGCCCTTCCAGATCATCCCCCTGGAACCGCGCTTTCACCGCACCTTCTTCTTCTGGCACGTGCTGGTCAAGGACCTGCCGGTGGGCACCCACTACGCCTGGCGCATCGACGGCCCTGGGGATGTGGAACACACCGGTTACCGCTTCAACCGCAACAAGGTCCTGCTCGACCCGTGGGCGCGGGCCGTTTCCGACAAACTGTGGAATCACAGCCATGCCTGCGGGGAGGACGACAACACCACCACTTCCATGCGCGCCATCGTGGTGGACAACCGCTACGACTGGGAGGGCGACCAGCCCCTGGCGGTGCGCCCGGAGGAAACCATCATCTACGAAATGCACGTGGGCGGCTTCACCCGGCATCCCAGCTCAGGTGTCACTCATCCCGGCACCTTCCGCGGCGTCATCGAAAAAATCCCCTATCTCAAGGAACTGGGCATCACCCACGTGGAACTCCTGCCTGTGATGGCCTTCGACGAGCAGGACGTGCCGGCGGGCGTCGCGGCGCTGGGCCTGAAGAACTTCTGGGGCTACAGCACCCACAGTTTCTACAGCCCCCACCCCGGTTACTGCATCTCGCCCGACGATGGCAGTCACGTGCGGGAATTCCGCGACATGGTCAAGGCACTGCACAGGGCGGGCATCGGCGTTATCCTCGATGTGGTCTTCAACCACACGGCGGAAGGCGGGGCGGACGGGCCGACCATCAATTTCAAGGGTATCGGCAACGAAGCCTTCTATCACCTGGACCCCGAGGACCGCAGCCGCTATCGCGACTTCACCGGCTGCGGCAACACCGTGAACTGCAATCACCCCCTGGTGGCGCGCTTCATCGTGGACTGCCTGGAATACTGGGCCAGGGAGATGCACGTGGACGGCTTCCGCTTCGATCTGGCGAGCGTGCTCTCCCGCGGCGAGGACGGCAATCCCCTCTATCATGCCCCGGTGCTGTGGAACATCGAGTTCTCCGAGGCGCTCATCGACAAGCGCATCATCGCCGAGGCCTGGGATGCCGCGGGCCTGTACCAGGTGGGGGACTTCCCTGGCTACCGCTGGGCGGAATGGAACGGGCGCTACCGGGATGTCATCCGGCGCTTCGTGCGCGGCGACCAGGGACTGGTGGAGGAAGTGGCCTCGCGCATCTCGGGCAGCAGCGATCTCTACCAGCCCCGCGACCGCCTGCCGGCCAACAGCATCAACTACGTCACCTGCCACGACGGTTTCACCCTCCTCGACCAGGTGAGTTACGAACACAAACGCAACGAGGCCAATGGCGAGGACAACCGCGACGGTTGCAACAACAACCTGAGCTGGAACTGCGGGATCGAGGGCCCCACGGATGACGAGGCCATTGCCGGCCTGCGCCGCCGCCAGACGCGCAATTTCATGGCCATCCTCTACCTGAGCCAGGGCGTGCCCATGATGCTCGCCGGCGACGAACTCCTGAGAACCCAGCACGGCAACAACAATGTCTATTGCCAGGACAACGAACTGGGCTGGTTCGACTGGGGCCTCATCGAGACTCACGGCGACATGCTGCGCTTCACCCGGGAGATGATCGCCTTCCGCAAGCGCCATCCCGCCCTCATGCAGGCGCGCTTCCTCACCGGCAGCAACCGCGAAGGCCAGATCCTCGCCGACATCACCTGGCACGGCCGCCACCTTCACCGCCCCCAATGGGGTGATCCCTCCAGCCAGATCCTGGCCTTCACCCTGGCCGAGCTGGAACCGGGAGAGGGACATCTGCATGTAATGATGAACATGGGCAAGGATGAGGTGCGGCTGCAACTGCCCCTGATCCCTGAACGTCACTGGTTCCGGGCCATCGATACCGCGGAGCCGCCGCCCCGCGACATACTCACGCTGCCGGAACAGCGGCCGGTGATGGAGCACAGCTACCCCGTCCAGGGACACAGCATCGCCGTTTTTGAAAGCCGCTGAGGGCTCCCGGCGCCCAGCCCGGGCGCCGGTGCGGGCGCGCCGCAATCCGGACTTGCGCGGCGGGGCTTGCCTGTGTCAACATCATGTGTCGATTTTCATCCATAACAAGCAAATCATTCCAAGGAAGTCACTGATATGAACAAAGTCGAGTTTGGGGTCATCAAGATTTTTCAATTCCTGATGCTGTTGTTTTTCACCTTCGCGGTATTCTTCTACTACGGCTCCATTCTTATGATTGCGCTGACGCTGTGGCAGTTTCTCGCCGCCGTATTTTCCTTCTTCGGATCGTTTCTCTCGGCCATTGTCTCCCTGGCGGCGCTGGGAGGCATTCTCTATTACATCACCAAGATACCGGGCCTGGTGGACGCCCTTCTCTCCATCGGCATGGAAATCATCAAGATGGGATACCGCACCGTCTGCCGTTTCGGTGAAATGGCTGAAAAGGCCAGGGGTGAAATCGAAGCCTCGGCGCCCGGAACGCCTTCTCAGGAACCTTCTCAGGAACAGGCGGCCGCGCAGACAGAGGCCCAGGGAAAATCCTCCTGATCCCGCTCGCTCTCCGGCCCCTGGAAAGGGAGATCAATCAAGCGCAGGGATGGCGCTTGATGATGATTTCATCGCGGTCGGGCCCCGTGGAAATCATGTCGATCGGGGTTTCGACGCACTCTTCTATCTTCCGCAGATAGTCGCGGGCGTTCCGCGGCAAATCCTCGTAGCGGGTGATGCCCAGGGTGGATTCCTCCCAGCCGGGCATGTCCTCATAGACCGGCTCGCAATCGGTGAGCAGTTCCGCGCCGACGGGACTGATGGAATAGTGCTCGCCCTGACACCGGTAGCCGACGCAGATGCGAATGGTGTCCAGGCCGTCCAGAACATCGAGCTTGGTGATGCACAGCCCTGAAATACTGTTGAGGCGCGCGGCGCGGCGCAGGGCCGCGGCATCAAACCAGCCGCAGCGCCGTGGCCGGCCAGTGGTGGCGCCGAACTCGTGCCCCCGCCTGGCCAGATGCATGCCGTATTCGTCGTCGAGTTCGGTGGGAAAGGGCCCCGAGCCCACGCGCGTGGTATAGGACTTGGTGATGCCCAGCACATAATCGAAATGCAGCAGACCCATGCCGCTGCCGCAGGAGGCGCCTCCGGCAATGGTATTGGAGGAGGTGACATAGGGATAGGTCCCGTGATCGATGTCCAGCAAGGTGCCTTGCGCCCCCTCGAACAAGACGTTGATGCCGCGCTGGTGGTAGCCGTATAACAGCTCGGGCACGTCCGCCACCAGGGGCTCCAGAATCTCGCCCTGGGCCAGGGCCTCGTCAAGAACGCGCTGAAAATCGATGGTCTCCGCCTTGTAATAATGCTTGAGCACGAAGTTGTGATAATCCAGCATCTCGCCAAGCTTGGCAGCAAAGCGCTCGCGGTGGAACAAGTCACTCAAGCGCAGGCCACGCCGCGCCACCTTGTCCTCGTACGCCGGGCCAATGCCGCGCCCAGTGGTGCCGATGGCCGCGCTGCCACGGGCGATCTCGCGGGCCTGGTCCATGGCGATATGGCAAGGCAGGATGAGGGCGCAGGCCCCGCTGATCTTCAGGCGTTCGCTCACCGGGATGCCCTGCCCTTCCAGCATTTCCATCTCCTCGATGAGGGCGGAAGGCGAAACGACCACCCCATTGCCGATGACGCATTCGACGCCCGCACGCAGAATGCCGGACGGAATCAGGTGCAGCACCGTCTTCCGGCCATCGATGACCAGGGTGTGACCGGCATTGTGGCCGCCCTGAAAGCGCACCACGGCACCCATCCTGTCCGTCAGCAGATCGACGATCTTACCCTTGCCCTCGTCACCCCACTGGGTGCCCACCACTACGATTTTCTTGCCCATCGATATCTTCTCTTGGAATAAGTCTTCTAATGCCATATTGAGGAATCTCTGATTCGCTCATGAACCGGCGTCTGCCGGCTGAAATGCCCCGGGGCCGGGTAATTAACCCGGCAACAATATATATCATGTTCAGCGCTTCAAGCCCGTGCGGGATCAAGGCGCGGCCCGCGGGGAATGGCGAGCCCTTGCCAAGGGGCGCAACGCCGAGCCCACGCGGGCCTGAAGCGCCTAACCAATTGACTTGAAAAGACAGGCCGTCGCGTGCCGGCCCACGGACGGCGTTGGCGTTGCTTGCCGTAGAATGACTACGGCGGCGCAACACCGCCTTGCCGTGAACCAGCACGCGACGGCTGAACACGATATATATTGTTGCCGGGTTAATAATACCTCAGCTGCCGCACGGCACCACCACCCATTCACCGTTGCGCTGCTCGATACGGCGGTCGCATC
>WGFB01000020.1 GCA_015492435.1 Gammaproteobacteria bacterium
TCAACGAATCTTGATGGCTATTACGTTGTCATCGCAGCCGCATGCCTGGCACCGGCGGCATCACAGTACATTGAATCCCGAACGCCGGTGATCACGAGTGTGCAGCACCGGATGTGTCTCAGGGTGTGCATCTTGATGTCGCTTCGTGGCAGGGGTTCATCAAGTCAGCCTGCGTACGGAGAAGGGGTGATCCACGCGGGTGACCCGGCGTGGACCGTGTTTTGACCCTCCCGAGACCGCCAACCTCTGGCGGAAACGGGCCCAGCTTGGCCGTGTACCAGGGGGATTGCAATTCCTCGTTTTGCGCCCTATAATGTGCCGCGAAGTACCGGGTCCGGAACATCAGAACTGGAGTTAAGCGAACCCCTTTCAGGGGTTTTTTTATTTCGCTTGAGGCAGCCAGCTCTGGCTGGATGAAGGAATGAAGCGGCGTGGGCTGCGTCGCCAACAGTAATTCTATCAGATGGGCCTTGGGCCCATTTTTTGTTTCTGAAACAAGGGGTTGAGATGTCGCGGCGATCCGAGGAGCAACTGGCGCAGATGCTGCGTCCGGCGGTTGAAATGCTGGGATATGAACTGGTGGGTATCGAATACTTTCCCGCCGGAAAGCGGCATACCCTGAGAATATATATAGATGAGGAGGGCGGGATCACGGTTGACGATTGTGAGCGTGTCAGCCGCCAGGCGAGCAGCCTGCTGGATGTGGAAGATCCCATCAAGGGGCAATATACCCTGGAGGTGTCTTCGCCGGGGCTGGACCGGCCCCTGTTCACGGCGGAGCATTTCATGAGGTTCAGCGGCAGCCGGGTAAGGCTGCGCACCTTCGCGCCGATAAACGGGCGGCGCAATTTCCAGGGCATCCTGCGCGGCATGCTGGATGGCCAAGTGAATCTGGAAGTGGACGGCGAGCAGGTCCTGTTGCCCCTGGAGGATGTTGAGAAGGCCCGTATCGTGCCGGATTTATAGTGAAAAACTGGTATGTAAATTGGATAGTAACCTGACGTTTGTGATCTGAGGCGGTTGAAATGAGCAAAGAGATTCTACTGGTGGTCGATGCGGTGTCCAATGAAAGGGGCATCGACAGGGACGTCGTGATCAGTGCCATCGAATCGGCGCTGGAGGCGGCTACGAAAAAACGCTACAGCGGAGAAGTGGAAATCCGTGTCTCCATCGACCGCAAGACCGGCGAATACCAGACATTCCGCCGCTGGCTGGTGCTGGGCGAGGACGAGGAACTGGAAAACGAAGACGCCCAGATGACCCTGGAGCAGGCCCGCGAGAAACAGCCGGGCATCCAGCCGGGTGAGTATATCGAGGAAGAAGTGGAGTCCGTCGAGTTCGGGCGCATTGCCGCCCAGACCGCCAAGCAGGTCATCATCCAGAAGGTGCGCGAGGCCGAGCGCGCCAAGGTTGTCGAGCAGTATCAGGACCGCGTGGGCGAACTGGTCACGGGCATCGTCAAGCGCGTGGACCGCGGCAATGTGATCCTCGACCTGGGCGGCAACGCCGAGGCCATCGTCACCAGGGACGAACTGATCCCCCGCGAGGCCGTGCGCCCCGGCGACCGTCTGCGTGGCTATCTGAAGGACGTGCGCTCCGAGGCAAGAGGGCCGCAGCTCTTCGTCAGCCGGGTGGCCCCGGAATTACTCATCGAGCTGTTCAAACTGGAAGTTCCCGAAGTGGGCGAGGGACTCATCGAGATCGTCAGTGGCGCCCGCGATCCCGGTTCCCGCGCCAAGATCGCGGTCAAGACCAACGACCCGCGCATAGATCCCGTCGGCGCTTGCGTCGGCATGCGTGGCTCGCGGGTGCAGAGTGTCTCCAACGAACTGGCCGGCGAGCGCATCGACATCATCCTGTGGGACGAGAATCCGGCGCAATTCGTCATCAACGCCATGTCGCCCGCGGAGCTGGAGTCCATCGTGGTCGATGAGGACAACCACAGCATGGATCTGGCCGTGGCCGAGGAACATCTTTCCCAGGCCATCGGCCGCGGCGGGCAGAACGTGCGCCTGGCCAGCCAGTTGACCGGCTGGGAACTGAATATCATGACCGAGGCGGAGGCCGAGGAGAAGAGCGAGGCGGAGGCCGAGGCGCTCAAGCAGGTCTTCATGGAACAACTGGATGTGGACGATGTCATCGCGACCATCTTCGTGCAGGAAGGTTTCTCCAGCATCGAGGAGATCGCCTATGTACCCATCCAGGAACTCATGGCCATCGAGGAGTTCGATGAAAATATCGTGCAGGAGCTGCGTGACCGCGCCCGCGATGTTTTATTGACCCGGGCCATTGCCAGCGAAGAGAAAGTGGGTGAGAATGTGCCCGCTGAAGACCTCCTGGCGCTGGAGGGTATGGACGAGGCGCTGGCCTATGAGCTGGCTTCACAGGGTATCGTCACCCAGGAAGATCTGGCCGAGCAGTCAGTGGACGAATTGATGGAAGTGGACGGCATGGACGAGGAGCGCGCCAGCAAGTTGATCATGGCGGCGAGGGCGCCGTGGTTCGCTGATGAGCAGCAAGGATAGTAACAGAGCAGTCAGGCAACAATATTCTGGAAGATTATGGCAGAAGTTACCGTAAAACAACTTGCCGACGTAGTGGGCATCCCGGTGGAACGCTTGCTGGCGCAAATGGGAGAGGCCGGTCTGCCCATTACCGATGTGGATCAGACGGTCACCGACAAGCAGAAAATGGAACTGCTGACCTTTCTGCGCAATGCCCACGGCAAGGGGGAGGCCAGCAAGGAGGCCAGAAAAATCACCCTGCGCCGCAAGACCGTGGGCGAACTGAAGCAAAGCGGCTCCCAGGGCAAGGCGCAGGCCAAGGCGCGCAAGGTCAACGTGGAATTCCGCAGCAAGCGCACCTATGCCATGCGCAGCGAGGTCATGGCCGAGGAGGCCGCGCGCCTGGAAAAAGAGCGCCAGGAGGCCGAGGCGCGCCAGGCCCAGATCGAGGCCTTGTTGAAGAAGGAAGAAAAGCCGGCGCCGCCGCCCGCTCCCGTGGAGAAGACCGAACCCGGGGATAAGCCGGGGAAAGAGGAGAAACCCGCTGCCGGCCGCGAGGCGTCCGACGTACAGCCGGAGCCCGCCCCCCGGGAGGCCCAGGCCCCGGCGGAACCCCCGGCCGAAGAAAAAAAGGCCGCGCCCGCGGCGCCCCAGCCGGCTGCGGACAAGAAAGGCGGGCGGCGCAAGGAAAAGGGCGAGCGCAAGACCAAATACGGGCGCCAGGAGCTGCATGTCGCGGCGGACAAGACCATTACCCGGCGCAAGAAGAAGACCCGCTCGGCCGCCTCCGTCAAGGTGGGAAGCGGCGCCAGGCACGGCTTCGAAAAGCCCACGGCTCCTATTGTCCGCGAGGTCAATATTCCCGAGACCATCACGGTCGCAGAGTTGGCACAGAAGATGTCCGTCAAGGCGGCCGAGGTCATCAAGACCATGATGACCATGGGCAGCATGGCCACCATCAACCAGGTGCTCGACCAGGAGACGGCGGCCATCGTCGTCGAGGAGATGGGGCATATTCCCAAGCTGGTGCAGGAGAACGCTATCGAGGAGGCGCTCATTCAGGAAAGCGGCGAGGCCGCGGAAGCGTTGCCGCGCCCGCCCGTCGTCACCATCATGGGCCATGTGGATCACGGCAAGACCTCCCTGTTGGATTATATCCGCCGCACCAAGGTCGCCGCGGGCGAAGCGGGCGGCATCACTCAGCATATTGGCGCCTATCACGTTGAAACGGATCGTGGCGTGGTCACCTTTCTGGATACGCCCGGCCACGCCGCTTTCACGGCGATGCGCGCCCGTGGCGCCGAGATCACCGATATCGTCGTGCTGATCGTGGCGGCCGATGACGGTGTCAAGCCCCAGACCCTGGAGGCCATTCAGCACGCGCGGGCCGGCAACGTGCCCATCATCGTCGCGGTCAACAAGATCGACAAGCCGGAGGCCGATCCGGAGCGAGTCAAGCAGGAACTGTCCCAGCACGAGGTGATCCCCGAGGACTGGGGCGGCGATGTCATGTTCGTCAACATCTCGGCCAAGACCGGGCAGGGCGTGGACGAGATTCTCGATGCCATACTCCTGCAGGCGGAAATCATGGAGCTGAAGGCGCCCAAGGACATGCCGGCGCGCGGCGCGGTGATCGAATCCAGCCTCGACAAGGGGCGTGGCCCCGTGGCCACCGTGCTGGTGCAGAGCGGCACCTTGCACAAGGGCGATATCATTCTTTCGGGCAGCGAGTATGGCCGCGTGCGCGCCATGTTCGACGAAGGGGGCAAACCCGTCGATGAGGCCGGCCCATCCATGCCCGTGGTCGTCCTCGGCCTGTCCGGCACGCCCAATGCCGGCGACGATGTGGTGGTATTGCCCGATGAGCGCAAGGCGCGGGAGATTGCCCTGTTCCGCCAGGGCAAGTACCGCGACGTGCAACTCGCCAGCAAGAAGGCGGCCAAGCTGGAGGATGTCTTTTCCCGCCTGGAGAAGGACAAGGTCAACTACCTCAATATCCTGCTCAAGGCCGACGTGCAGGGTTCCGTCGAGGCCATGAAGGAGTCTCTTGTCAAGCTGTCCAGCGATGAAGTGGCGGTGCGGATCATCGCCAGTGGAGTGGGCGGCATCACCGAATCCGACATCAACCTGGCCCTGGCGTCCAACGCCATCGTCATCGGCTTCAATGTGCGCGCGGATGCCGTCGCGCGCCGCGCCGCCGAGGAGGCCGGGGTGGAATTGAACTACTACAGCGTGATCTACGATGTCATCGACGACGTGAAGCAGGCCCTGTCCGGGCTGCTGGCGCCCGAGGTCAAGGAGGAGATCATCGGTCTGGCCGAGGTGCGCGATGTGTTCACCTCGCCCAAGTTCGGCACCATTGCAGGCTGTCTGGTTACCGAGGGCGTGGTGAAGCGCAACAATCCCATCCGCGTCCTGCGCGACAACGTGGTGATCTACGAGGGCGAACTCGAATCCCTGCGCCGCTTCAAGGACGATGTCAACGAAGTCAAGGCGGGCACCGAGTGTGGTATCGGCGTAAGGAACTACAACGACGTGAAAGTGGGCGATCAGATCGAAGTCTACGAGCGCGTCGAGGTCAAGAGGCAACTGTGATGCGCGGCCGCGCCGGGGCCATGCATCACTCAGGCCCGGCCAGTTCCGCGCGCGGCGCGCTACCTTTATTCTAATCCAGGAATATGCCCAGAGAATTCAACCGCATGTTGCGCGTCGGCGAGCAGATCCGGCGTGAACTGTCCATGCTGATCCAGCAGGAAATCAAGGACCCCCGCGTGGGCATGGTCAGCATCTCCGATGTGGAAGTGACGGTGGACATGGCCCACGCCAAGGTCTTCATCACCGTGCTGGACCAGACCGGCGATCCCGGCGAGACGGTGCGCATCCTCAACAAGGCGGCAAAGTTTCTGCGTCATCAACTGGCCCGCAGAGTCGTGCTGCGCGTCACGCCGTCCCTGCATTTTTATTATGATCAATCGGTGCGGCGGGGTGCCGAACTCAGCGACCTGATTGAGAAGGCCGTAACGGAAGACCGCGCGCACCACCAGGAAAGGTAGCTATCATCGTCATGAGACGCCGCAATCGCCGCAGTGGCAGAAGCGTCAACGGCATTCTGCTGTTGGACAAGCCTGCCGGTATTTCCTCCAATGCCGCCCTGCAGGAGGTCAAGAAACTGTTTCAGGCCCGCAAGGCGGGTCACACGGGCAGCCTGGATCCCCTCGCCACGGGCATGTTGCCCATCTGCATGGGGCAGGCCACCAAGCTTTCCGCCTTTCTGCTGGAAGCGGACAAATCCTATCATGTCATGATCCAGCTCGGCGTCACAACGACCACCGGGGACGCGGAGGGGGAGATTGTGAAGACCCGCGCCGTGGATGTGATCGGCAATGAGGAGATACAGGAAGTCCTGGCGCGTTTCATGGGGGAGATCGAACAGGTTCCGCCCATGTACTCCGCCGTGAAGCAGAATGGCATGCCCTTGTACAAGCTGGCGCGCCAGGGGATCGAGGTGGAGCGCAAGCCGCGCAAGGTATGGATACATGAACTGAAACTGTTGAACCTGAGCGGCGATCTCCTGGAGATCGAGGTGAGCTGTTCCAAGGGGACATACATCAGGACCCTCGCCGAGGACATCGGCGAGGCGCTGGGGTGCGGCGGGTATGTGAGCGCCTTGCGGCGCAATTCCGTCGCCGGATTTTCAACGGATGGCATGGTGACCCTGGAGGCGCTGGAGAGCGCCGCTCAGGATGGGCTGGCGGCCCTGGACAAGTATTTGTTTTCCATGGAAAGCGCCTTGTCCCATTGGCCGGCGGTGCGGTTGTCCTCCGATGTGGCATATTTTTTCCAGCAGGGGCAGGCGGTTTTCGTGCCCCAGGCGCCCGCCCGCGGTTATGTCAGAAT
>WGFB01000021.1 GCA_015492435.1 Gammaproteobacteria bacterium
ATGGCGGAGAGGCAGGGATTCGAACCCTGGGAGGGCTACAAACCCTCAACGGTTTTCAAGACCGCCGCTTTCGACCGCTCAGCCACCTCTCCGTGAAGGTGAAATACTGGAATATACGTGACGCGATTTGAAAAGCGCTGTTATTCTACATGAATCCGTCTGCAACGGAAGCATTCCCTTGTCCTTTACATGGAAATGATTCTGAAATATTGTCCAGAACCGGGCGCCTGTACCTTGTTTTCATACCCGA
The DNA here is from genome assembly GCA_015492435.1 of Gammaproteobacteria bacterium. Lineage (GTDB taxonomy): Bacteria > Pseudomonadota > Gammaproteobacteria > SZUA-140 > SZUA-140 > SZUA-140. The sequence goes on from WGFB01000021.1 coordinate 251, forward strand.
TAGTCACTATATTTTCATGATAAGGCTTTCAACAAGAGGACAAGACCAACGATGAATCCTATCAACACCGGCATCAGCAGAGCGCCCAGCGCTGTTCTCGCCACCAACAAGGTCATACGCAATACCTACACGCTGTTGTCCATGACGTTGCTCTTCAGCGCGGCCACGGCGGGGCTGTCGGTTGCCTTCAACCTGCCCCACCCGGGTCTGCTGCTGACGCTTGTCGGGTATTTCGGATTGCTGTTCCTGACCCACAAGCTGCGGAACAGCGTGTGGGGGCTGGCCTCGGTCTTTGCCCTGACCGGCTTCATGGGACTGACCCTGGGGCCCATCATCAGCGCCTACCTGAGCATTCCCAACGGAAGCCAGATGGTCATGACGGCCCTGGGTGGCACCGGCGCCATCTTCCTGGGACTGTCCGCCTACGCCCTCACCACGCGCAAGGACTTCAGCTTCATGGGCGGTTTCCTCATGGTGGGCATCCTGGTGGCCTTCCTTGGATCGCTGGCGGCCATCTTTTTCAGCATGCCGGCCTTCAGCCTGGCCATCTCCGGCATGTTCGTGCTGCTCATGTCCGGACTCATTCTCTATGAGACCAGTCAGCTCATCCATGGCGGCGAGACCAACTACATCATGGCCACGGTCAGCCTCTACGTCAGCATCTACAATCTGTTCCTGAGCCTGTTGCATCTGCTGACCGCCTTCAGCGGCGACGACTGACGCCAGCCGTTGCACTGATGAAAGGCCCCGGTCACCACCGGGGCTTTTTTTTGGCCGGCGCATCGTCCACAATGCTGCCATGAACGCACATCCCTTTGCACAATACGTCCGCACCCTGGGACGGGGCAAGAAAGGCGCCCGCTCCCTGACCATGGAAGAGGCCCGCGAGGCCATGGGCATGATCCTCGCCGGTGAAGTGGAGCCCGTGCAACTGGGTGCCTTTCTCATGCTGGTGCGCGTCCGTGAGGAGAGCCCCGAGGAACTGGCGGGCTTCGTGTCCGCCGCGCGCGGCGCCCTGGCCCTGCCATCCGGCGCCCCCCGGGTCGAGCTGGACTGGTCCTCCTACGCGGGGAAGCGGCGTCAGCTTCCATGGTTCATCCTCTCCGCCCTGCTGCTGGCGGAGAACGGCGTCTCCATCCTCATGCACGGCACCCATGGCTTCAAGGACGACCGTGTCTATACGCCGGACGCCATTCGCGCTCTCGGCCTCCCCCTGTGCGAGGATTTCGCCGCGGCCGGACGGGAAATCCAGGCGAGGCGCTTCGCCTTCATCCCCCTGGAGAACTTCTGCCCCAGGCTCAAGGCCATTCTCAACCTGCGCCACCTCCTGGGCCTGCGCTCCCCCGTCAACACCCTGCTGCGCATGTTGAATCCCCTCTCCGCCCCCTTCATGATCCAGGGCATTTTCCATCCCGGCTACAGCGCCATCCACCAGCAGGCGGCGCTGCTCCTGGCGCAGCCCCATATGGCCGTCTTCAAGGGGGAAGGGGGAGAAACCGAGCGCAACCCCGACATGCCCTGCCAGGTCCTGTCCGTGCACGAGGGCGGCAGCAGCGATCAGTCCTGGCCCGCGCTGTTCAGCGGCCCGCGCCACCTCAAGGATCCGGCCATGGATGTCGCCCGCCTGGCGCGCCTTTGGCGTGGCGACATCGAGGACGAGTACGGCGAGGCGGCGGTTACCGGCACGGCGGCCATTGCCCTGCATCTCCTGGGCAGGGCCGAAGACATCTCAAATGCAGAGGCGCTTGCGCAAAAAATGTGGCGGGAAAGGGACCGCTGGCGCTTTTGAATTTTTCCACCACTCTGGCAGAATCTCTACATTACAACAATAACAGGATCGACCCGTGCCCCATGTGTTCAAGGTGGCCTGCGGTTGCATATTGTTGGCCTTCGCTTTCAGTGTTTCCGCGGATCCCCACAACCCTTCCAGCCTGACACCTTCCATGCGCATGATCATCGCCGCGTCCAGCGGCAAGGTGGATAAGATCGGGGAATTGCTGGACCATGGCGTGGATATCGACATGCAGGACAAGGTGGGCAGCACCCCCCTCATCTTCTCGGCGCGCTACGCCCGCACTGAGGCTGTGGGTTACCTGGTCACGCGTGGCGCCGATGTCAACAAGCATACGCGCAAGGGCATTACCGCACTGCGCGCCGCCATCAGAAAGGGCGACCTGTCATCCGCGCAACTGCTGCTGGATGCCGGGGCAGACCCGGAAATCCCTGACCTGGACGGGGAAACGGCGCTCTTCGATGCCATTCGCTACGGGGATCTGCAAGCCGTGCGCCTGCTACTGGAGAACGGCGCTCTTGTTGACGTCGCCAACAGGGATGGGCTCACGCCGCTGTGCCTGGCGCGGCAGTCCGGCCTGATGGATGTCGGCAGACTATTGAGGGATTATGGGGGGAGTTGTGAGTAACCCGCATCTCTCACCAGGATGACGGGCCCTCGCTTGATCCTTGAACCCACAAAGGATTTTACTCAGTCGGAAATACACATGGGTATTCCGCTCCTTCGTAAAACCCTTTGTGAATCCAATTCTCTACGCGATCATCCCGCCATCCTGGTGAGAGATGCGGGTAAAGGCTCTGGAGCTGTCACCCCTCATCCCGGTCATCTACCGTCAAGTGGCACCGAGTTCCCTTTCATAGGAGAGGGAGATTAAACCATGTCCGGGTTGTGGAAACTTATGAGGCCTGATCTGGCTCGAACCAAGCCAGGGTCTTGTGGAGGTTCACCACTTCCCCGACGATCATCAGTGTGGGGGCGTGGATGTCCAGGCCCTTGACCTTCTCCGGCAGTGTTGCCAGGGTGGCCGTCACCACCCGCTGGCGGGGCATGGTGCCCTGCTCCACCAGGGCCACGGGCGTGTCCGATTCGAGGCCGTGGGTAATGAGTTCACGGCACAGGGTTTCCAGGCCCGCCAGCCCCATATAGATGACGAGGGTCTGCTGGGGCTGGACCATGCGCTCCCAGTCCAGGGCCACGCCCCCTTCCCTGAGGTGCCCGGTGACGAAGAGCACGGACTGAGCATAATCGCGGTGGGTCAGGGGGATACCGGCATAGGTGGCGCAGCCGCTCGCGGCCGTGATGCCGGGAACGATCTGGAAGGGGATGCCTTCACGCGACAGGCTTTCGATCTCCTCTCCGCCGCGCCCGAAGATGAAGGGATCGCCTCCCTTGAGGCGCACCACCTTCTTTCCCTGGCGGGCGTGTTCCACCAGGAGGCGGTTGATCTCCTCCTGGCGCACGGCATGGTAGTCCCGCTTCTTGCCCACGTAGATGCGCTGCGCGTCGCGCCGCACCATGTCCAGTATGGCCGGCGCCACCAGGCGGTCGTAGAACACCACATCGGCGTGCTGCATGAGGCGCAGGGCGCGGAAGGTCAGCAGATCGGGATCGCCGGGACCCGCGCCGATGAGATACACCTCCCCCTGCGGCCCCTCGGGCGCCCCTTCCCGCAACTGGCGCCCGATGAGGCCGGCGGCCTCCCGCTCGCGCCCGGCAAAGACCATTTCCGTGACCGGCCCCATGAGCACCTTCTCCCAGAAGCGGCGGCGCTGATCCATGCTGGGAAATTGCTGCCTCACCTTGTCGCGGAAGCCGCCCATGAGGGCCGCCAGGCGCCCGTAACCGGCGGGGATCACCGCCTCCAGGTGAGCCCGCAGCATGCGCGCCAGCACCGGCGAGGCGCCGCCCGTGGACACGGCCACGGTGACCGGCGAGCGGTCGACGATGGAGGGAAAGATGAACGTGCACAGCCCGGGCCGGTCCACCACGTTGACCGGGATGTTTTTCTTCCGGGCCTGCGCCGAGACCCGGCCATTGAGTTCGGCATCGTCGGTGGCCGCCACCACCAGGGCCGCGTCGGCCAGGTGCGCCGGGTCGTAGTTTTCCTGCCGCCAGCGGATCCTGCCCTGCGCCTGCAGGGCCGCGAGTTCCCCGTCGAGCCGCGGGGCGATCACCTCGACCTCGCCCCCGGCGCGCAGCAACAGCCCCACCTTGCGCGCCGCCACCTCGCCGCCGCCGATCACCACGCAGCGGCGCTTGCGGATGTCGAGAAATGCGGGCAGATACTGCAACAGGACCTCTTCAGCCGATGACGGTCATGCCGTCCATGTAGGGCTGGAGGATGGGCGGGATGTGAATGCGCCCGGCTTCGTCCTGAAAGTTCTCCATGATGGCCACCAGGGTGCGGCCCACCGCCAGGCCGGAGCCGTTGAGGGTGTGGAGCAACTGGGGCTTGCCCGTTGCGGGATTGCGCCAGCGCGCCAGCATGCGCCGCGCCTGGAAATCCTCGAAATTGCTGCACGAGGAAATCTCGCGGTATTTCTGCTGCCCCGGCAGCCACACCTCCAGGTCGTAGGTCTTGGCCGCCGAGAAGCCCATGTCTCCCGCGCACAGGGCCACCACCCGGTAAGGCAGGCCCAGGCGCTGCAGCACGGTCTCCGCATGTCCCGTCAGTTCCTCCAGCGCATCATAGGACTCCCCGGGCCGCACCGCCTGGACCAGTTCGACCTTCTCGAACTGATGCTGACGGATCATGCCCCGCGTGTCCTTGCCGTAGGAACCCGCCTCGCTGCGGAAACAGGGGGTGTGACAGACGAAACGCCGCGGCAGGGCCTCGTCTTCCAGGATCTCGCCGCGCAACAGGTTGGTGACCGGCACTTCCGCCGTGGGAATGAGATAGAACTCGTCGCAGCGCCCGTCGCGCTCGATGGCGAACAGGTCGTCGGCGAACTTGGGCAATTGCCCCGTTCCGCGCAGGCTGCCGGCATTGACGATATAGGGCACATAGACCTCGCGGTAGCCGTGCTCGCGGACATGCAGGTCCAACATGAACTGGATCAGGGCGCGGTGCAGGCGCGCCAGCGGCCCCTGCATGGTCATGAAGCGGGAACCGGTCAGCTTCGCCGCGGCGTCGAAATCGAGCATCTCCAGGCCCTCGCCCAGATCCACATGGTCCTTGGGCTCGAAATCGAAGGACGGCCGTTCCCCCCAGGTGCGGATCTCCACGTTGGCGGCCTCGTCCTCGCCATCGGGGACGCTGTCGTGCGGAATGTTGGGGATCTCCAGGGCCATGGCCTGCAGGTCCTGCTGGATCGCCTCCAGGCGCGCCTGGGCCGCCTTCAGTTGCTCTCCCAGTTCGCCTACGGCGGCCTTCAGTGGCGCGATGTCCTCCCCTGCCGCCTTGGCCTGGCCGATGGCCCTGGAGCGCGCATTGCGCTCGTGTTGCAGCGCCTCCACCTGGACCTGAATGGCCTTGCGTTCCTGTTCCAGGGCCTGGAAGCGTTGCATGTCCAGTTGAAAGCCGCGTCTTTGAAGCAGGCGCGCGGTGGCCTCCAGCTCATTGCGTAAGCGATGTGGGTCTATCATGTGATCTTGCCTGC
>WGFB01000022.1 GCA_015492435.1 Gammaproteobacteria bacterium
CATTGATCCGGTACACCGGCGTATCGAGCACCGGTGGAATCATCCCCCGCTGAAACCACTCCACCGCCGGCGTCAGGTGATAGGCGAATACATCCCAGATATGAGGTGGCAGGATGACCACCTTGGCGATGAGGATGAGCACCTGAATGATGAAGATCAGGACAATGAGGTAGAGAAAGACATCGCGGGACCCGGCGATGCGCCCCAACGCCTGTTTCAGGGGTTGCGCGAAGGGCTGGCTGTCGCCGCGGAATCGATAGGCCAGCATCATGGAGAGCGCCACGCTGGCGATGATGACGGAGTGGAGGTTGAGGTATTTCAGCACCACGCCCAGCAACAGCACGATGAGGGTGATGTGGGCGAAATAGAGTATGCCGGTGGCGGCGATGCCGAGAGACAAGGCAGGCATGTCCGGGGACAGGCTGCGCTTCAGAAAGTAGCCGGAGAAACAGTAGGCGCTGTAGAGGGCGAGGCCGTTGACAATGAGGAACAGTGCCCAGTTGACGGGATTATCCACGTGGGCCAGTGTCCTTTTTCTTTATTGGGTTGGTTTGCTTGGCTGGGGGGGCCTGCCGGGGCATCGGTGCGCGATGCGTCTGCTGAGACTGGATGAGGTTGTGTCTCTGGTATGACATATTCAGGTATATCGATTGCGGGTGATATTTATTGAGTTGAGTGGTTTCTTCCCCTCTCCCTGGCCCTCCAGGGGGAAAGGGCAGGGTGGGTTGGCGACTGCTCTGTCAGCCCGCCTTCTCCACGATTACGTTGAGGCTGATAAACTGGCCGTTCACCTGGATCAGGCTGTCATCATCAAAAAGGCCGAATTCCGGTACCTGCCTCAAGCGGCTAAAGCCGGCCTCCCTGAGGTATACGGCCAGGATATCCAGATTGAGGCCCACCATGTGATAGTCGTATTCATCCATATGCCCTCCAAAGATCATGCGCATGATGCGGAAGCGGCCCTCTGTGTTGAATTGAGTCTTGTCCAGAAACAGTCGCGCCAGCGTGTCCAGATCCGGCACACTGAGAAACAGGCGCCCGCCGGGCGTCAGTACCCGATGCCACTCTCTCAGCGTGTTCAGCAGTTCGCCATCCTGGTAATCCAGGTGTTCAAGTACATGTGAGGCATACAGCTCGCCGAAGGTATGGTCATGGAAGCGGGACAGGTCCCGGGCATCGCCAAGATGATCCACCGCCGGGCCCGGCACGATATTGAGGATCTCCCAGCCGTCCTTCCTCTGTTCTCCGCCAATGTGGAGCCTCCGCATGATCTATAACCACTCAATATGCATGGTTTTGACTTTGGGGTTTTCGGCATGGACAATGGATGATCATCGCTGCCGCGCGGGCGGGGGCATGTGCTCTGGTCATTGCAGCTTTGATTATAGCAAATCCGTTGAACTATTTGGACCTTTCGGCTGTCATTCAAGGCTATGGCGAAAATTATCGGTTTTCCTGACAAGGGCTCTGATCAACGCGGCTTCGAGCAATTGCTTCAGCCCCATATTGACCACCTGTACCGCCTGGCCTACCGCTTCGCGGGCAACAAACCTGACGCCGAGGACCTGGTGCAGGACTTGATGATCAAGATCTACCCACGCCGCAAGGAGCTGGACCAGGTGGAAAACCTGCGCCCCTGGCTGGTGCGCGTCATGTACAACTTGTTCATCGATGGCAAGCGGCGCCAGAGCCGCTCCCCCATTCACCTAACGGTGGACAACTCCCCGGACTATGAAGGCAGCGATCCCATCGACTACCTGGAGAGCGAGCATATGGGTCCGGAGGAAGAAACCGCCCGCCACCTCTACAACGGCCACATGGTGCGCACCTTCGACCAGTTGAGCAACGATCACCGCATGGTCATCACCCTGCACGATATCGAAGGCTATACCCTGGAGGAAATGACCGCCATCCTGGACTGCCCCATCGGCACCCTCAAATCCCGCCTGCACCGCGCCCGGGCCCGTTTCCGGGATCTGCTGAAGACTTCGCTGAGCGAGCCCCATTGCGACTGAGTTCCCATTGCTTTCCTCTCCCTATTGCGGGTGAGGATTCTGGAGCCGGCGCCCTCTCATCCTGGCCCGCTCCCCCACAGAGGGAGTTGGAGAAAGTAGATTAAAATACAGTGAGTTATAGCCGACAACTTGAAGGGAACCTTTTGCGCAAAGTTAACGTGTTATTATTACCTGAGCGCCTAAAACGATGAATTGCCAAGAAAATTTTAACAGGCTGGATGACTATTTCGACGCCACGCTGGACGAGGCGGGGCGCCGGGCCGTCGATGATCATCTGGCCGCCTGCCCAACCTGCCGCAACGCCTTCGACGAGGAACGCAGCATCCGCGCCGCGTTGCGCGCCCTGCCGGTGGCCAGCCCCGGCAGTGATTTTCATCGGCGCCTGTTCGAGAACACCTACGCCCATCACAAACGTTCGGCGCGCCGCCGCTATGGCCTGGGAGGCGCCATTGCCGCCAGTTTCTTCCTGGTGCTCGCCAGCACCGCGCTCTTCAAGAATACGCCGCCACCTGCCCCTGGTGACAGGCATGAGGCCATTCCCGGCATGACCATCAGCCTCAACGAGGTCAGCGACGTCAAACTCATTTTCAAGTCGGCGCAAAATTTCGACAAGGCCCGTTTCACAATCGTTCTCCCCCCCGGCGTCGAGCTGGACGGCTATCCCGAGCAGAGCGAGATCAGCTGGGAAGGCAGGCTCAAGAAGGGCGAGAATCTGCTGGTGCTGCCCGTGGTGGCGCGCAACCCCGGCGTGGGAGAACTGGCCGCCTACGTGGTTCACGGCGATAAGGAAAAATCCTTCCGCCTGCATATGAACGTCAATCATCAGGAATCCGCGCTCCCCAGCCCGGCCGTACAGCCGGCCTGATCCATTCGGCACTGCACCAACCATGAATTTCACCCGCCTCATTCTCGCCATCACCCTCAGCTATCTGTTGTTGATGACGTTCACCAGCAATGTCAACGCGCGGGAACGGCTGGAGGACGTCACCATCCAGATCATGGACATCAATGATGACATCGACGACTTCATCAACCGCATCGAGCTGCCTGCGCCGGCGCGGGAGAAGATCGTGCCGGACGGTGGCGAAACCACCCGGCACGTGCGGCCCCATGTCCATGAAAACCCGGCTGACGACCTGCGCGAACACGATCATCCCCGTGAAAACGTGCTCGCTGGGGAGCATGGCCGCGAGGAGGCCCCGGCGCATGAACTCACCCACGAGGTCACGGCCATGGACATCGGCGCCAGCCCCGCCGAAGACATGGACAAGGCTGGAAGCGCGCCCCCGGAAGTGGAACGCGAGGCCCTGAGTGAAAAGCACGAGGAGTCACGGGAAAAGATGAAAGAATCGCTGGAGCATGCTGAAAATCCGCGCGAGGACATTGCCGGCAAGGCCAGGGAAGCGCGGGAAAAAGTCAGGGAACACGCGGAAACCCGCGGCGACGACTGAGGCACCCTCCACCCACCTCTCACCCGGTCGCGACGGAACCCCACCGCACGCTTATGCTATAATCCTCCCGTGAAGAAGACGGGAGTAGTGCGTTTGCGTGTTTCATTTCGGGCTGTGCCGCCGGCAGGCAAACCGCCAAAGGAACTGGCATCATGGACGAGGCCCTGCTAGTTTTCCCGGCTCACCAGCCTCCACACCACCGCCTCCCCCGCCAGCAGGGCCGTGGTGCCCCTTGAAGACGCTGCTCTCCGCGTGGCGCCCGCTGGCGGCCTGCCTGATTCTGGGGGGCGGTCTTGTATTCACCGGACCTCGTGCGTGGGCGGATACGCAATCACCCTCCCCGTACGAAACCGGCAGCCGGGCCTTCTCCGCCGGCCACTATGACGACGCCCTGAAGGCCTTCCTGGAAGCCAGGACACAAGGCTTCTCATCCCCCAAGCTGGACTACAATCTGGGGGTCACCTACTACAAGCTGGCCCGCTACGCAGAGGCCCGCAAGGCCTTTCTGGCCAGCGCCCGGAACCCGGACATGGCGCCGCTGGCGCACTACAACCTGGGGCTGGTGGCGCTCAAGCAGGAAAAACGCCCGGAGGCCCGCGCGTGGTTCGAAAGAACCCTGGAGGAAAGTGACAATCCCAAGCTGCGGACCCTCGCCTCCTCCATGCTCGATCAAATGGACGCAGAAGTCCACCCGGCCCCGCCCCCGCGATGGTCCGGCTTCATCAGCGGCAGCGCCGGATTCGACAGCAATGTCACACTGGTATCGGACTCCGAAACCATCGTCAGCTCGGACAAGAACGACCAGTTTTTCGACTTCTTCGCATATGGCAAGGCACGCTTTGCCGCGGACGCCCCGCGCAGCAACAACCTTGAGGCCAGCCTCTACATCCTGAAATACATGAAATTGAGCGATTTCGACACCAGCTCCGCGCGCCTGGGCGGATCCCTGGAGCGCAAGTGGGGAAGCTGGCAGACGAACAGCGGCCTGCATTACCTCAACACCCGTCTCAACAACCAGGGCTATACCCAGAGTGGCGTCTTCAGCCTGCGCGGCAGGCGCAAGCTGCATGACAATCACCTGCTGGGCCTGCGCTACGAGTACAGCTATATCGATGACCTGGACAGGCGCTTCGCCTTTCTGCAAGGCTGGCGCCAGAAAGCCGAGGCCGAATCCACCTGGGTGCTCGGCGGCAAGCGCCTGCGGATATCTTACCAACTGGAGCTGAACGACCGCCAGGATATAGACGCCACGCGCTTCATCAGCTTCTCCCCCACGCGCCACCGCTTCCGCCTGCGGGGGGAATTCCGGCTCGATTCACTGGCCGAGGCTGCCATCGACCTGCGCTACCGCTACAGCCGTTACAACGACCCCACCGAACTGGCGGACGGCAGCCACCTGACCCGCCGCGAAAGCCGCTATCAGGTAATATTGAGCCTTACCCAAAACCTGCGGCGGAAACGCGCCTTCACCACGGAGTACCGCTATATCCATAACACTTCCAATTTCCGCATCTATGACTACAACCAGCATCTGCTGACACTCAACCTGGCCTGGCCGTGGTAGGTGTGTGAGGCGTGAGATGTAAGACGGAACAATTCGCCTCACGTCTCATGCAGAGAACGTTTCACTTCCCCGCCCTGACCAGGCTGCCAAGGCCCGCACTATCGAGACGGTCATTGAGATAGGCGCGAATGGCGTGGCTGTCTTCCATCAGCAGCACCTCGTCGAGGATGTTGCGCGCCTCGGCGATGCTGAAGTTGCAGATCACCCACTTGATGCGGGGCAGGCTGGCGGCGGTGGTGCTGAAGCTGGAGATGCCCATGCCCAGCAGGAGGATGGCGGCGGCGGGATCACCGGCCATTTCCCCGCACACGCTCACCGGCTTGCCGTGACGCTGGGCGGCGAGCACCACCTGGGCCAGGGCCCGCAGCAGGGCGGGATGGAGGATGTCGTACAGGGCGGCGACGCGGGCGTTGTTGCGGTCCACGGCCAGCAGGTACTGGGTAAGATCATTGGTGCCCACGGAAAAGAAATCCACGCGCGGGGCCAGGTCCTCGATCTGGTAGAGCGTGGAGGGCACCTCGATCATGATGCCGGTCTCCGGCATGGTGATGGATTCCCCGGCCTCCTTCAGCTCCGAGAACACCCGCGCGATGATGTCCCGCGCCTGATCCACTTCCGCCACGTGGCTCACCATGGGCAGCAGCAGGCGCAGGTTGTCGAGGCCGGCCGAGGCGCGCAGGATGGCGCGCAGTTGCACGACGAAGATCTCGGGGTGATCCAGGGTGACGCGAATGCCGCGCCAGCCGAGAAAGGGGTTGTCCTCGTGGATGGGAAAATAGGGCAGCACCTTGTCGCCCCCGATATCCAGGGTGCGCAGATAGACGGGGCGGGGCGAAAAGGCCTCCAGCACCCGGCGGTAGATGCGGCACTGCTCCTCCTCACCGGGAAACTGCTGGCGCATCATGAAGGGAAACTCGGTGCGGTACAGGCCCACGCCCTCGGCGCCCCGCGCCAGGGAAGGATTGATGTCCGAAAGCAGGCCCGTGTTGGCATACAGGGGGACGCGCACGCCGTCCCGGGTGATGGCGGGCCGGGTGGAGAATTCCTCCAGCCCCGCGGCCAGTTCTTCTTCCTCCCGCGCCAGGCGCCGGTATTCGTCGCGCACGGCGGCATGGGGGGAGATGAACACCCGGCCCTTGTAGCCATCCACGACGAGTTCGCGGCCATCGATGCGGGACACCGGCAGGTAGCTGGCGCCCACCACGGCCGGGATGCCCAGGGCGCGGGCGAGAATGGCCACGTGGGAGGAGGTGGAGCCGGCCCCGGAGACCACCCCCGCCAGGCGTTCCAGTGGGGCCTGGGACAGCTCCGTCACGGAGATCTCCTCGCCCACCAGGATGGTCTGCGCCGGGTAGTCCATCTGGCTGGTGGCGTTGTTCTGGATGTGGGCCAGGATGCGCCGCCCCACATCACGGATGTCGCCGGCGCGCTCGCTGATATAGGGGTCATCCATCTCGTCGAAGATGCGGGCGTGCTCGATGATGGTGGCGCGCAGGGCGCCCGCTGCCCAGTTGCCGGCGCGGATGTTCTCGATGGTGCGCCGCTCCAGAGTGGTGCTGTCCAGCATCAGGGCGTAGGCCTCGAACAGGGCGCGGTCCTCCTTGCTGAGGGCCGCGTTCATGCGCCGGGAGAGATCCCGGATCTCGCGGCGCGCGGCTTCCAGGGCGGCGAGGAAGATCGTCACCTCTTTTTCCGAATCCTGGATGGCGCGGTCGGGGATGGCTTCCAGGTTGGCGGGCGGATAGACCACCACGGCGGTGCCCAGGCCCACGCCGGGCGCCCCGGGCAGGCCGTCGATATGGCGGCTGCCCGCCGCGTCGTCCGCCAGGCCCTTGATGCCGCCGCTGGCGTCGGCATGGGCGATAGCCCCCGCCAGCTGGGAGGCCACGGTGAGGAGGAAGGAAACGTCGTCTTCCCCGAAGGAACGTTCGGTGTGCTGGACGATGAGGATGCCCATCACCTGCCGGTGGTGGATGATGGGCACGCCCAGGAAGGTGCGGTAGGGGGCCTCGCCGCTCTCGGCGCAATAGCTGAAGCGGGGATGGGCGGGCGCGTCTTCGAGATTCAGGGGCTCCTGGGTCTCCGCCACGACACTCACCAGCCCCTCGCCACGCGCCAGGCGCAGGCGGCCCACGGCCTGAGGGTTGAGTCCTTCCGTCGCCATCAGGACATAGTCGCCGGATGAGGCATCCGAGAGATAGACGGAGCACACATCGGCGCCCATGGCCTGCCTGACCCGGCGGACGATGATCCTGAGGGCCTCGGACAGGTTTTGCGCCTCATTGACTTCGTTGACGATGCGGCGCAGGGTGTGCAACATGGAGTTGTGGCGCCCGGGTTACGGTTTCATGCGACGTTGTGGGCGGCAGTAAGGCTCGAACTCTTTCAGGGCCCGCTTGTAGACCTCGCGCTTGAAGGCCACCACCTCTTTGAGGGGCGACCAGTAGTCGATCCAGCGCCAGTAGTCGAATTCGGGCTCTTCCGTCAGGTCGAAACGCACCTTGCTCTCTTCCGCGGTCAGGTTCAGCATGAACCAGATCTGCTTCTGGCCGATGCACACCGGCTTGGAATGGTGGCGCACCAGGCGCTTGGGCAGACGGTAGCGCAGCCAGTCCCGGGTCCGCGCCACGATCTCCACGTCCTCGGGCGCCAGGCCGATCTCTTCGCGCAGTTCGCGGAACATGGCCTCCTCGGGGGTCTCGTTGGGGGCGATGCCCCCCTGGGGGAACTGCCAAGCATCCTGGCCGATGCGCCTGGCCCAAAGCAGTTTTCCCGACGGATTGCGCAACATGATCCCGACATTGGCCCGGTATCCATTTACATCAATCACGTGTTGTATACTCGCTTTAGAATCTTTATCTAATAGAATTAATTTTCACACAATTACATTCATCACGGCAAATCAGATATGACGGCCGGGCCTCACCCGCCAGCAGGCCGCCCCATTGAAAGACCCCATGAATCAATTGAATAAACAAGGAGTTGACAACTTGGACCTGGCGATCTTCGACCTCGACAACACCCTCCTGGGAGGCGACAGCGACTACTTGTGGGGCCGGTTCCTCGTCGAGCAGGGCATCGTGGACGGGGACTACTACGAACGCGAGAACGAGCGCTTCTACGAGGAATACAAGGCGGGCACCCTGGACATTTTCGAATTCCTCAATTTCTCCCTGAAACCCCTCGCCGAGCACCCCATGGGCCAGTTGCTGCGCTGGCGCGAGCAGTTCATGCGGGAGAAAATCGACGCCATCATCCTGCCCAGGGCGCGCGCGCTGGTGGAGGAACACCGGGCTCAGGGCCGCCGCCTGCTCATCATCACCGCCACCAACGCCTTCGTGACCCGTCCCATCGCCGATGCATTCGGGATCGCGGACCTCATTGCCACGGAGCCGGAACTGCGCGGAGAGCGCTACACGGGACGAGTGGCCGGGACCCCCTGCTTCCGGGAGGGCAAGGTGGCGCGCCTGGAGCAGTGGCTGAGGGACGAGCAACTGGACCTGTCCAATAGCTGGTTCTATTCCGATTCTCACAACGACCTGCCCCTGCTGGAGCTTGTCACCCATCCCACGGCCGTCGATCCCGACGAGACCCTCGCCCGCCACGCCGGGAAAAAAGGCTGGCCCGTGCTCTCCCTGCGCTGACAAGCCGCCATGTCCCGCTCCCAGGCCCAGACCCTCGCTCATCCGGGACGGCGCTACGGGCTGCTCATTCTCCTGGGCGCCATCGCCGGGGCGAGCTTCCTCTTCGCCCTGATCACCGGCAGCGTGGGGCTGGACTGGCAGGCGGTGTGGGGAGGCGGCGACGTCCAGCAGCGCCTGATCCTCGAGCTGCGCCTGGCGCGCGCCATCAATGCCTTTGCCTGCGGCGGCCTGCTGGCCCTGGCCGGGGCCCTGCTGCAGGTGCTGCTGCGCAATCCCCTCGCCGATCCCTACATCCTGGGCGTGTCGGGCGGGGCCTCGGTGGGCGCCCTGCTCGCCCTGCTCCTCGGCCTGGGCGGCGTGTGGATGACGGGCAGCGCCTTCGCCGGCGCCATGCTGTCCATCTTCCTGGTCTTCGCCCTCGCCCACGGGGGCGGCGGAAGCTGGACGCCCACCCGCCTGCTGCTGACCGGGGTGGTGATCGCCGCCGGCTGGGGCGCCCTCATCAGCTTCATCCTGGTCATCAGCCCCGACACCCACCTGCGCGGCATGCTGTTCTGGCTGATGGGCGACCTGAGCCAGGGCAGCGCCTCCCTCGCGGGCGTGGGGGTGCTGACGGCGGGACTGGTGCTCGCCCTGCCCATCGCCCGCGATCTCAACGTGCTGGTGCGCGGCGATATGCGCGCCAGCGCCCTGGGCGTCCCGCTCTCCCGGCTGCGCCTGCAGATCTATGTCATCTCGGCCCTGCTCACCGCCACGGCCGTCACCTTCGCCGGCAACGTCGGCTTCGTGGGCCTCATCGTGCCCCACTTCATGCGCCTGCTGGGCGCCCATGACCACCGCATCCTGCTCCCCGCCTGCGTGCTGGCGGGCGGCAGCCTGGTGATCATCGCCGACACCCTGGCGCGCACCCTGCTGGCGCCCCAGCAACTGCCCGTGGGCATCGTCACCGCCCTCATCGGCGTGCCCGTGTTTCTCTACCTCCTGCACAGGAACAGCGCGCGATGACCCTGCTGGAGGCGCGCGGCCTGCATATCGCCATCGGCGGCAAGACCGTCTGCGAAGATCTGCATCTGAAAATCGAGGCGGGACAGACCTGGGGGATTCTGGGCCAGAACGGCATCGGCAAGACCACCCTGCTGCTGACCCTGGCCGGCCTGCGCCCGCCCGGCAGGGGGGAGGTGCTCATCGAGGGCCGCCCCCTGTCCCGTCTCCACAGCCGTGAAACCGCGCGCAGGATCGGCGTGGTCCTGCAGGACAACCGCGAGCTGTTTCCCAGCTCCGTCCTGGAAACCGCCCTCATCGGCCGCCATCCCTACCTGAAACGCTGGCAGTGGGAAGACCAGGCGGATCTGGACAAGGCCCGCGCGGCCCTGCGCGTCATGGAACTGGAGGACATGGCGCAACGGGAGGTCGGCACGCTGTCGGGCGGGGAGCACCAGCGCCTGCAGATCGCCACCCTGCTCACCCAGGCCCCGGCCCTGAGCCTGCTGGACGAACCCATCAACCACCTGGACCTGCGCCACCAGATCCACACCCTGGAGACCCTGCGCCGCCTGTGCAGCGGCCCCGGCCACGCCCTGGTCATGGTGCTGCACGACGTCAACCTGGCGGCGCGCTACTGCGATCGCCTCCTGCTGGTGTGCGGCGATGGGGTGGTGCGCGTGGGACACCGGGACGAGGTGCTGACCCTGGACAATCTCAATGCGCTCTATGGATATCCCCTGCGCCAAGTGGAGCTTGAGGGGCGGAGGTTTTTTTTGCCGGAGTGAGGCAGGGAAAGGCGCCTACTGAAAACTATCCCTGTTGGCCGCCTTGGCCATGGCATCCTGCTTGGTAATCAGCCCCTTGGCCAGGAGATCCGCCAGGCACTGATCCAGGGTCTGCATGCCCACGGCCTGTCCCGTCTGGATGGCGGAATACATCTGGGGAATCTTGTTTTCCCGGATCAGGTTGCGGATGGCCGGGGTGCCGATCATGATCTCGTGTGCGGCGATGCGGCCGCCGCCCACTTTCTTAAGGAGGGTCTGGGAAATGACGGCGCGCAGCGACTCGGACAGCATGGAGCGCACCATTTCCTTTTCAGCCGCCGGGAAAACGTCGATGATGCGGTCGATGGTCTTGGCCGCGGAGCTGGTGTGCAGGGTGCCGAATACCATGTGGCCCGTTTCCGCCGCGGTGAGGGCCAGGCCGATGGTTTCCGGATCGCGCATCTCACCCACCAGGATAACGTCGGGATCCTCGCGCAGCGCCGAGCGCAGCGCCTCGGCGAAACCCAGGGTGTCGCGGTGCACCTCGCGCTGGTTCACCAGGCATTTCTTGCTCTGGTGGACGAATTCGATGGGGTCCTCCAGGGTCAGGATATGGCCGAACTCGTTATTGTTCTTGTAGTCCAGCATGGCGGCCAGGGTGGTGGACTTACCGGAACCGGTGGGTCCCGTCACCAAAACGATACCGCGCGGGTACTCGGCGATGTCCTTGAAGACCTCGGGACAGCCCAGTTCCTCCAGGCTCAGGATGGTGGACGGAATGGTGCGGAACACCCCACCCACGCCGCGGTTCTGATTGAACACGTTGACGCGGAAGCGCGCCAGCCCCGGGATCTCGAAGGAGAAGTCCGTCTCCAGTTTTTCCTCGAAGTCCTTGCGCTGCTTGTCGTTCATGATGTCATACAGCATGTTCTGCACGGTCTTGTTGTCCAGGGCGGGAACGTTGATGCGCCGCACGTCGCCGTCGACGCGGATCATCGGCGGCAGGCCGGCTGACAGATGCAGGTCCGAGGCATTGTTCTTGGCGCTGAAGGCCAGCAGTTCTGCGACATCCATGATGTTCTCCTCCGGTCAATACGGCACATCCTGTGCGCGGGTTAACTCCAGCTATCCTGATCTAACGGCCGGAGCCGCCACTTCTTGAGCATTGGCATACGTTATAATCCCGGGACGACCATGCCAACCATCGAAGAAAACTTCTCCCATGTCAGGAAGGCCATCGCGGCCGCGGAACAGCGATTTGGCCGCGCCGGGGGAGCGGTGCGCCTGCTGGCGGTCAGCAAGGGGCATCCCGCGGAGACCCTGCGCCTGGCCGTGGAGCGCGCCGGGCAGCGCGAATTCGGGGAAAGCCAGGTGCAGGAGGCCCTGCCCAAGATGGCTGCCCTCAGCGATCACGATCTCACCTGGCATTTCATCGGCCCCATCCAGTCCAACAAGACCCGCGATATCGCCCGCCATTTCCAGTGGGCGCACGGCGTGGACCGCGTCAAGATCGCGCGGCGCCTCGATGAACAGCGGCCAGCGGAAATGCCGCCGCTGAATGTGTGCATCCAGGTCAATGCCAGCGGCGAGGCCACCAAGTCCGGCGTCGCCATCGCGGAAGTCCCGGCCCTGGCAGAGGCCATAGCGCACATGCCCCGTCTGCGTCTGCGCGGCCTGATGTCCATTCCCGCGCCGCTGGCGGAATTCTCCCGGCAGCGCGACGCATTCCGCCAGATCCGCGAGGCCCAGGCGCGCCTCGTGGCGCGGGGCTGGCCCCTGGACACCCTGTCCATGGGCATGTCGGGCGACATGGAAGCAGCCATTGCAGAAGGCGCCACCATCGTGCGCATCGGGCGGGCATTGTTTGGCGCGCGGCCTCCCTGACCCCGCGATGACCATCATCCAGGGGAGAACCTGGCGCGAAGTCTGGTCTTTGCGCTTTCCCCCCCGGGCCAGTACACTTGTGCACAGATAACTGCTTGACCGGCTGGGATTATGACCGCCCGGTGGTCGGGCAACTTCCTGGATCGGCAGCAGGAATCGATTATGGAACATTACACGATCGCGTTCATAGGCGGGGGCAACATGGGAGGCAGTCTCATTGGCGGGCTCATCGCCGATGGATTCGATGGCGGGCGCATCCGCGTGGCGGAACCCGATGCCCAGCGCCGTGACGCCCTGGCCTCCCGCTTTGGCGTGATCACCTCCGGCGCCGCCTCCGAGGCCGTGGCCGGCTGCGATGTGGTGGTGCTGGCCGTCAAGCCCCAGGTGATGAGGGCGGTGGCCATGGAGGCAGGCCCTCACTTGCAGGGCAGGCCCGTCCTGGTGATCTCGGTGGCCGCGGGCATCCGGGAGGCGGCCCTGGAACGCTGGCTGGGTGGCGGCCTCCCCATCGTGCGCGCCATGCCCAACACCCCGGCGCTGGTGCAGTCGGGCGCCTCCGCCCTGCATGCCAATCCGCGCGTCAGCCGCGCGCAGCGCAGCCTGGCGGAATCCGTCATGCGCGCCGTGGGCCTCACGGTGTGGCTGGATGACGAGGATCAGATGGATGCGGTGACCGCCCTGTCCGGCAGCGGCCCGGCCTATATCTTCCTGGTCATGGAAGCAATGGAGCAGGCGGGACGCGAACTGGGCCTGACGCCGGAAACCGCCCGCCTGCTGACCCTGCAGACCGCCTTCGGCGCGGCCAAGATGGCCCTGGAAACCAGCGAGGACACCCGCGCCCTGCGCCAGCACGTGACCTCCCCCGGCGGCACCACGGAACAGGCCGTCGGGGTGCTCACGGAAGGCGGCATCCAGCGGCTTTTCTCGCAGGCGCTCAAGGCGGCGCACCGGCGTGCCGTAGAACTGGCTGAACAACTGGGAGAGCGTGACAATGAATGAAGCCTATATGTCCCATGCGGCCGTGTTTCTCATCAATGCCGTGGCCGGCATCTTCATGGTGCTGCTGCTGGTGCGCCTGATCCTCCAACTGGTGCGCGCCGATTTCCACAACCCGGTCAGCCAGTTCGTCGTCAAGATCACCAATCCCGCGCTGAAACCCCTGCGCCGCGTCATCCCCGGTTGGGGCGGCGTCGATCTTGCGTCCATCGTGCTCCTGCTGGCCGTGCAGATGCTGGCCCTGTTCCTCATTTTCATGGCCATGGGCACCAAGACCACCCTCGCCAGCCTGTTCGTGCTCTCCATCGGGGAGCTTCTCAACCTGGTTTTCAATTTTTTCATGATCACCATCCTGTTCCAGGTCATCCTGAGCTGGATCGGCCCCGGCACCTATCATCCGGTGACGGCCCTGCTCTACAGCGTCAACGACATGCTGCTGCGCCCCGCCCAGCGCGTCATTCCGCCCATTTCGGGGATCGATTTGTCCCCGCTTGTCGTCCTGATTGTGATACAATTGCTCAAGATTCTGGCCGTGTCCCCCATCATGGACCTGGGGCGCAGCCTGGCTTAGGACTCAGGAAGAATCCCCCACGGCCGCAACCGCTCCCTGGCGGCTGACCCTCATCAATGCGTCCGACCATGACCATGAAGCACTATCTTCCTGCGAAAATCTGTCTCTGGCTCACCGCATTCACCCTGTTGCTGGTCAGCATGGGGATCCAGGCGGCCAACACGCAATGGACTTCCGTCAACCCCACCCCGCAATTCAACGAACTGCAGGACATCCTGTGGGACGGTAACCGCTACATCGCCGTGGGCTCCAGTGGGGTCATTCTCACCAGCAGCGACGGCGTGAACTGGACCACCCAGTCCATCGACGTTCTGCACCAGTTGTACGGCATCACCTGGAACGGCTCCGCCACCAGCCCGCAGTATGTCATTTCCGGTGACCGCGGCCTGCTGATCACCAGCCCCGACGGCAACACCTGGACATTCCGGAACACGGGCATCCGCGCCGAGGCCCTGTTCAGCGTGGCCTGGAGCCCCGGGCTTTCTCTGTATGTCACGGTGGGGGCCAACGGGGTGCTGCTCACCAGCCCCGACGGGATCACCTGGACACGGCAGAATTCCGGCACGGGCGCGATGCTGAGAAGGGTGGTGTGGAGCGACGACCTGCAGCAGTTTGTGGCCGTGGGCAGTTCCGGCCTGGTCATCACCAGCGTGGACGGGGTCACCTGGACCATCCGCTATCAGGACGAGCCCAGCCTGATCCTGCGCGGTCTGATGTGGAACGCGGTGAAGCAGGAATATGTCGCCGTGGGCACGGGAGGGACCGTACTTACCAGCAAAAACGGCTTCACATGGCGGACACCCGCCAATCTCAACCCTGACCCAACCACCCAACAGACCCTCTATGCCATCGCCTGGGACGGCACCAACAACCAGTATGTGAGCGTGGGCAGTAATGGCTTTCTCATGACCAGCCCCGATGCCGAAACCTGGACCGCCCAGGTTACCAATGTCACCAGCCAATTGCAGGGCGTGGCCTGGAACGGAACCGGCGGCCAGGTCATCGTCGTGGGCAAGGAGACCTTGCTGTCCAGCGGTGACGGCATCACCTGGAATGCCCTGTCCAACGACGTCACGCAGACAGGCGCCAATCTGAACGGCGTGGCCTGGGGCAGCAATACTTTCGTGGCCGTGGGCGATGGCGGCACGGTGGTGAGCAGCCCCGACGGCGCCGCCTGGACGGACCGCACGGCCGCCTCCAACACGGCCCTGAATCTCAACGCCGTGGCCGCGGCCTTTTTGAACAATATTGCCATCTTAGCCGCCGTGGGCGATGGGGGGACGGTGATCACCAGCCCCGACGGCGCGAGCTGGAACGACCAGACAGGGAATTCCTCCACCACCCAGCACCTCAACGCCATTACCAGCGGCAACAACCGCTTCGTGGCCGTGGGCGATGGGGGGACGGTGATCACCAGCAGCGACGGGGCCACCTGGACGCCGGGCGTCAGCAACACCCCGGCCAGACTCACCGCCGTCGCCTGGGACAATGGCAACGGCCTGTTCGTCGCGGTGGGCGATGGCGGCACGATCCTCACCAGTCCCGACGGCGCAAGCTGGATCCCCCCCACCACGCTCCCGTGGAGCAATAACTTCCCCCCACAGAATCTGAGCGGCATCATCACGGGCGGCAAGGCAATCGTCGCCGTGGGGGCTGGCGGCACCGTCATCGCCAGCACGGATGGCCTCAACTGGAAGGCGGTGGCCTCGGGCACGACCCTGAATTTCCATGCCATCCGCTGGAACGGGGTGCAATATCTGGTCCTGGCCGACGACGGCATCGTGCTCTCCAGCCTGGATGCCACCGACAACAGCTTCATTCTGTTCCCGCAGGTCACGGACCAAGTACTGCGCGCGGCTGCGTGGAACACGGAAATCTTCGTGGCCGTCGGCGACAGCGCCACCATCCTCTCCAGCGGTCAGGCGGACCTGGCCATCAGCGCCGCGGTGACGCCCGATCCGGCCACGCAGAACAAGATCCTCAGCCTGGCCACCACCATCTCCAACACCAGCGCCCTCTATACGGACAAGGTCACGTGGAGTTATATCCTGCCTTCCAGCGTCACCTTCGATGCGGCCATCCCCTCCCAGGGAAGCTGCAGCTTCGCCCTCAATACGGTCAGCTGTGACCTGGGCGCCGTGGTGGCGGGCGCCGAGGCCGTCTCGGTCATTGTGGATGTGATTCCCTCCCAGCCGGGCGCCATCACCAACACCGCCACGGTCTTCGCCAACCGCGACATCAACACCAGCAACAACAGCGCCTCCGTGGACAGCCTGGTCAACGAGGCCCCACCGAACCTGGAAGATCCGGACAACGGCAACAGAAAGAATGGTGGCCTGGGCGCATCCCATGCGGGACTGTTATTGCTGTTGCTGGGCGCGCTGGGCTGGCGCCTGCGGAAAGGTTGAGCCATTCCCTATGAGGCTGTCGGACTTAGGATGAATCTACTGCGGCGGCGGGAAATGGGTCCATTTTTTCGATCATTTTCGTTAAATAGCGACCACTATTCGCCTCAAATGATCGAAAAACTGTCCTCCATTTCCCACTCGCCTCGCTACGATCACCTAAGTCCGGCAGCCTCCTAGATGACCCGTTCGTTTCCGCCGTCGATGGGAATCTGCGCCCCCGTGGTCTTGGCAAACAACGGGCCACACATGGCGGCGACGAGGGCCGCCACGTCGTGCGAGGTGATCGCGGTCTTCAGCAGGTTTTTGGTTTTGTACTCTTCCACGCTGAGGCCATAATGCTCGGCGCGGGAGCGCAGGATCTCGTCGCTCCAGATCCCGGTATCGAATACCGCGTCGGGGTGGACGGAATTGATGCGTATGCCGTCACCGCCCCATTCCAGGGCCGCGACGCGGGCGAGTTGCTTGAGGGCCGCCTTGGAGGCGGAATAGGCGGCGGCGCCGGGCCCCGGCGCCGCCACGTTCTTGGAGCCGATGATCACCACCCGCCCGTTTCGCGGCGCCAGGCGCAGGAGCGGATGACATTCGCGCATGATGTCCAGATTCGCATCGAGATTGATGCTGAATACTTTGTTCCACAGGGATTTGTCCAGAGCATCGATGGGCCGGCTGGCGGGGAAGATCCCGGCATTGAGGATCAGCATGTCCAGTCCGCCGAATGTCCTGGCGCAGGTCTCGATGGCGGCGGAGACGGCGGCCGTTTCCGTGACGTCGCACGCCAGCCCCAGGAAGCCCGGGTGATCGAAGAGTCCCTCGATGGCGGGATCGATGTCGAGGCCGACGACCGCGGCGCCCTGACTGAGCAGTTGCCCGGCGCAGGCCTTGCCGATGCCCGAGGCCGCGCCCGTCACCAGGGCGATCTCGCCGGCGAAGGGCGGGGGATTGCCGCCTTTCTTCAGCTTGGCCTGTTCCAGATCCCAGTATTCCACATCGAAGATGTCCCGGGCGGGCAGGGCCTGATAGCCGCCCAGTCCCTCGGCACGCAGAATGGTGTCCATGGTCTGGCGGTAGATATCGGCCACGATGTTGGCGTCGCGGGCGCTGCGTCCCAGGGTGCACATGCCCAGTTCCGCATCGAGTATGACCCGTGGCGCGCGATCCAGGATGGTCTTGGGGTCCCTGGCCTGGTGGGCATAGGTGTCGAAATAGGCCTGATATTCCTGGCTGTAGGCCGCGATGTCGCGTCCCAGCAGGGGGATACGCTTGGTGCGGATGACGTGATCGGGTGTGGCGGGTCCCTGCTGGCTGATTTTTTCAAGATCGTCGCGCTGGGCGAAGCTCAGGCATTTTTCGTCGCGGTGCGTCATGAGCAGCAGGGGAAAGCCGGCCTCCCGGGAGGCGTCGCGGCGCAGGTTGGCGATATCCTCGCGCAGGCGATCCGCCTCGTCCCGGGGCGCGGGGTAGGCCGGTTGCCAGGCCTTGTGGGCGGCGAGATAGTCCTCGGCGCGGCTGACCAGTTCGATCATGCGGTCATAGGAGGTTCTGGCCGTGTCGCCAAAGGAGAACACGCCGTGATTCATGAGGATCATGCCGATGGTCTTGCCGGTGGCGTCGCGGCCGTAGATTTCATGGCAGGTGCGGGCCAGGTCGAAACCGGGCATGACATAGGGAATGATGACCACGTCCTCCCCATAGATCTCCTGGATTCTCTGCAGACCGTCACGGGTGTTGGTGATGGAGACCACGGCATCGGCATGGGTGTGATCCACATATTTGTAGGGAATGATGGCGTGAAGGATGGCCTCCACGGAGGGTGTGGGCGCGCTGGCCAGGGTCATGTGGGTGCGCAGCTCATTGACCATCTGAATGTCGTTCAGCTCGGGCAGCCCGGCCAGCGCCACCAGATGCGCCAGGCGCACGGGCGAGAACCCGGCAGCCTCTATGGTTTCCAGGTCCCAGCCGCTGCCCTTGACATGGAGAATATCCTCTTCCTCGCCAAGGATATTGGTGCTGCGGATCTTGACCGACGTGTTCCCCCCTCCGTGCAGGACCAGGGTCTTCTCCCTGCCCAGCAGTCTGGATGTATAGACGCGCAGCGCCAGATCATCGGTGAACTGGGCAGCTTCCTGGTCATTCCATAGGTTTTGCATAGATGACTACCTTCTTCTTGGATAATTTTAGATGCGGGGTCGACTGGCCCGGTGTCACAGCAGGGTGGCGCCCCGAACACGATTCGAACGTGTGACCTTCCCCTTAGGAGGGGGACGCTCTATCCAGCTGAGCTATCGGGGCAGAAAAAAGCCGAGTATAGCAAGACAAGGCGGGCGGGCGATAGAGGGGGAGTCCAGGGCTTACGGGCCCGTGATCAGGGCACTTATCTGGCCTGGCGGGCGAATGGCTGCCCGAACATGGCCCACACGGCGGCGCCTTCTTCACCGTAGGCTGCATCGAGGCGCACGACACTGCGCATGGTCATTACCCGCAGACCGATGCCTGCATCCCATTTCAAATCCCTGAAGAAAAGGCCGGTATCATAGCTGGGTCCGGCGCGGCCTGCTTCCGCGAAGGGGGCCAGTTGCCACCAGTCTATGTCAAAATAGCTCAGCAAGGGGAGTCTGCCCAGCGGTTGATGGCGAGACATCACCCGCCATTCCGCAGCGTAGTATACGGCCGCCTTGTCATGAAAGCGGCCGTAGGGATAGGCGCGCAAACGGTCGTAGCCCCCCAATTCCGACCCATAGCGGGGCGGCGGACGGTGCTCGACTTCTTTGTCGCCCCTGTCCCAGTCGACGGTGTTTGATGTCCAGAAATTCAGGGCGATAACATTCTGCCGCAGTCCCGGCGAGGCGCCCAGATCGAAAAACTTGGACAGGCTCATTTGCAGATTGGTCCAACTCGCGTCACTGTCCAGCCAGCCAAAATCCCGGAAGACATTGAAGACCTGTTTGCTGCCCCGGCTGGGGTTGCGCGGGAAATCCGTGTTGTCGTGCTCCAGCCAGAACTCGAGCCCGTTCGTCTTGGCTGAAACGAGCACGTCCACTGGCGCGTTTCTGATCTGGTTGAACACGATCTCATTGAGATCGCGGTAGGTGTAGAAGAACCTCAAGCCCAGTGTCGTCTGGCCACTTTCCCGCGGAGCCCAGGCATCTCCCCCCTGGGCCCGGAGACAAGCAAACCCTCACGGAGACGGTATACCGCAAGGGGGGCTTCCCTCAGAGCGCCCAGCGCCACAATCTGGGCGGCAGCCGCCATGGGAAGGCACAAAATCAGCGCAGCCAGGCTTCTGAAAGAAAAAATCATGCGTGTCTCCGGGAGAAACAGGAATCGCTCCCATTGTGGAGATTTTCACGCCGTGTTCAAGAGGAAATGGCGGTGCCGCATCCCGCGATGGGTGCAGGACCGGGGGTGCGTGGCTCCGCCCGCGATGCCTTTCCCGCTGCGTTCCGGATCAGTGCGTATCGTAGAGATCGAAATCGATAATCTGGTTTTTCAGGCGCTGGCGCTCGAAATGACGCTCAATGGCCTTGCGCACATTCTCGGACCTGATGGGAACGTTTTTCCTGCCCTCGATGTCGAGCACGTCCTCCAGATAGGTGTTTTCGAGGAATTCCTGATCCTTCTTGTTCAAGCAGACGTATTCGCGCGTTGTCTTGTTTCCCATGTTTTCCATCCTCCCGAAGATATTGACAGAAAAGTGCGCGGCGGCATGGATTACAAGGAACGCCGTCACACTTGCCGAATGGAAATGTAGTACGGGAGGACGTCCACTTCTGTGAAACCCGTCACAGAAATGCATGATGATTGAACGGGATCCCGGTTTGGGATATTGTTGGGCGTATGAGATTACGGGCCGTCACACACATGCTGGGCATCCTGCTTTCCGCCCTGTTGCTGCTCTCTTGCGCCTCCGCTCCGCTCACCGGCCGCACCCAGTTTCTCCTCATTTCCGAGGAGGAGGCCATCCAGGTATCGGAACCGGCATATTTCGAGATGCTCAAGGAGCCCGCCGAGGCGGGCAAGATCGACAATGACCCCCGTCTCAAGGCGCGGGTGGAGGCCATCACCGGGCGGATCATCGCCCAGGCCATCACCCTGCGCCCGGAGAGCGCGGACTGGAAGTGGAGTATCCATGTCATCGACGACCCGGAAACCGTCAATGCATGGGCCATGGCGGGCGGGCGCATGGCGCTCTATTCGGGACTGGTGGAAAAAATCAGGCCAAGCGATGATGAACTGGCCCAGGTTCTGGGCCACGAGATCGCCCATGCCCTGGCCAAGCACACGGCTGAGAAAATGTCGGTGGCGCTGGCCTCCGATCTGGCCGTGACGGCGGTGGCGGCAAGCCAGAAAAACAGCGGCCTGGCCCTGGCCGGCGCCTCTCTGGCCGCGGCGCTGGCGGTCAAGCTGCCCAACAGCCGCACGGCGGAGAGCGAGGCGGACCGCATCGGCATAGAGCTGGCGGCCCGCGCGGGCTACGATCCCCGTGCCGCCGTCACCCTGTGGGAGAAGATGAACGAGGTCAGTGGCGGGAATACCCCCATGGAGCTGCTGAGCACCCATCCCGCGCCTCAGACGAGAATCGAGAACTTGCGCGAACTGGCGCCGCAAATGCTGCCCTACTACGAGAAGAAGGGCGACAGGCCGGTCTATCGCTTCAAGCCGGAGGCCGAGCGCCTGGGTGGATGATTTTTCCCTCCCGTGCGGGCATCATGCCTGAGCCCCGGATATTCGGATGAATGAGGAATACCTGTTTATCTACGGCACTCTGAGACAATCCGTTCCCCGTTCCATGCATCATCTCATAGAGGATGTCACGGTATTTATCGGCCCAGGCTGGGTGGCGGGGCGCCTGTACGATATCGGCAGCTATCCAGGTCTGGTGCCGGTGAGGGGGCCGCGGCCGCGGGTGAGGGGCGAGGTCTATGCCCTGAAGGATCCCCGGGCAACCCTGGCGTTGCTGGATGACTACGAGGAGTGCGCGCCGCGTTTCCGCAAGCCCCATGAATACCGCCGCGAGCGGCTGGCCGTGGTCATGGACGGTGGCGCGAGGGTCGCGGCCTGGGGCTACGTCTATGTTCCCCCCGTGCGCGGCCTGCGCCTGATCCGCAAGGGCGATTACGCGGTCTATGTGCGGCGCGGCGGCAGGTGACCATGAAAAAGGGCGATTACGACGCAAGCCGTAATCGCCCTGTTCCTTGTTGCAGCCGGCTGGCTTCAGAAGGCCATGTCCACACCCAGCGAGACCAGGTTGGTCAGGTTGGTGAGCGGATGCTCGGCCGTACCGCCACCGATGGGGTTCTTGGCGCTGCTCTCGAGATTGAAGTGAGCGCGCGCATAGAGCCCGATGTTGGGGCGTGGATAGTACTTGACGATGGGCGCCAGGAACGAGGCGTCGATATTCAACTGCTCCGTGCTGCCCATGGGCAGTTGCTTCAGGCCGCCCGGCGCCATCCAGTCATAGCGCAGGCCCAGCATCCAGTGGTCGTTCATGCGCCAGTCCGCTTCCAGGCTGGCGCCCTTGCCCGTGTCTTCCCACACCGAATTGGCCGCCATGCCTGTAAAGCTGGGCTTGTCGATGCGGTCCACGATATAGGTGCCGTAGATGTCCCACTGGCCCCAGGTGCCGCGGGCGCCGAAACCATAGCGGGCGAGATCCGTGGCCTTGCTGGCGTAGATGATATTGCCGCTCATGTTCAGGGTGGAGATGGCGGCATCGGGCGCCCTGTAGTAGAAGGCCGAGGCCTGGAAGGCCTTGCCGCCCAGCATGGTCCAGTCATAGCGGCCCATGATATAGGTGTCGTAGCGGTTTGCCTTGTCATTTTGTGATGTGCTGACCTTGTCGTTGACGGCCATGCCGATCTGATACATGAAGGGGCTGCCAAAACCCATGGGGCGGCCGTAGAGGGCGATGCTGGACTGCACCGGCGCATTGTAGAGGTAGGGTTGCACCGGCAACAGAGCGTAATCCTCGTTGCCCTCATAGCTGGGGCCCTTGGTCAGGCCGAACATCTTGCTGGCGAAGGCCAGGGGCAGCAGGGGAATGCGGTTGATTTCCGGTGGAAAGACGTTGCCCTCGGCAACCGGCCCCACGGGATTGATCTGCTGGCGGTGGGTCGGGAAAGAAAACAGGCCCGAGGGGTCGAACTTGCCGACTTTCAGATTGGCCACGCCCTGCTTGCCACCCAGATTGGAGAACACCAGGAAGGTGCGTTCGAAGCGGACCGCGGGTTCACCACTTTCCTGTGTGTTGAACTCGGTTTCCATGAAATAACTGATATTCTTGGTGGCCGTGCCGCCGAAGAACAGATTGACGATACGGGGTACGTCGACATCCCATTGCTCGCGGACATTCAGGTTCTTCATCTCCTCGGTCACTTCCTTGAAGGAAGCGCGCTGCACGTCGGCGCGGACGCGGATCGCCATGATGTTGGAGATCTTGTCGACGCTGACAGGGCCCTGGGCGCCCTCCAGGATGTCCTTGGCCGTTTCACCGCCGTCGGCACTGCCCGGCATCTGGTAGCCGTTTTCCTTGAACTGCTGGCCAAACACGGTAAGGCGGGGCTCGCTGGTATGACACAGCGCACAGTTTGCCTGGTACTTGCGGGCAAATGCCGGGATGGCATTGGCGTCGCCGATCTGAACCAGGAATGTCACGACCAGCGCCATGGGGACCATGGTCATCAGCCTGACAGGTTTCCATTTGAACATTCGTCCTTTACTACCTGCAATAATCATTGTTCGTTCCTCGCTATAAGAAAAAACTGACGCGCTTTTGATTTATGCAGGTTATATGCCATTTCATTGGGGTGTATGAAGAACGGGGCTTTCGCGGGAAAATTGTCAGAAAACATGCGCGCGAGGTTACCGGGCTTAAAAGAAATGCCGGAAAGTTGACAGGATTTCGGCGCGCTGGCGTCAAGTTCGCCCCTCATAATGCCGATAAATCATAGGGAAATTCACACGCCGGCCAACACCGGAAAGAAGAGACTTATGGAAAGCGGTTTCGTCAAAGTCATTGTTCAGCGCTGTCCCCTTCCTCCCTGGCTGCGCCGCCTGGGATTCTACGGATTTATGTTTTTTCTGCTGAAAGGAATGGCCTGGCTGACCCTGCCGGCCCTGCTGGTGATGATGGGCAGATGATCAGGGCCTGTCCAGTGACAGATCCGTAACGGACCGCCCGCCGGGCTTCCGGCACCTGAATGAAGGCCTGGCTCAGGTCTTGATCAGGCGCTTCAGGGCCGCCAGATAGGCAGCCTCGTCCGGCATGCGGTTCTCACGCTGTGCCTGCCACAATGCCTCGGCCAGGCATTCCATCATCTGGTGTTCCGCCGCGTGAGGGTCGCCCGTTTTCACGACGAGCTTGCGATGGATATCACCGATCCCCCGCGGGCGGTTGCTGGCGATCTGTTCATAGAGCCCGATGTGCATGCCCATATGCAGGAAGGGGTTGGATTCCCCCATCTCCGGCAGATAGTCCCGGTCGATAACGGCATCGGGATTCTCGAACAGCTTGTGATACTCCGGATGTTGTTCAATGACCTCCGCCACAAGCCTCTCCATGGGTTCGAGCGGTTCTCTCTCCTGCTTCTTCCGCCAGGCATCGAAATAAAACCGCCGCAATTGTCCCCGGTCCCGCGTAAACATACTTTACTCTTTTACCTTTGCCCTGTATTCACACAGGTCTTCAATAATACAGTCCCCGCAACGCGGCTTACGCGCAATACACGTGTAGCGCCCATGGAGGATCAGCCAGTGGTGGGCGTCGTGCTTGAATTCGTCGGGCACGAACTTCATCAGCTTGTCCTCTACCTCGCGCACGGTCTTGCCGGGGGCGAGGCCGGTGCGGTTGCAGACGCGGAAGATATGGGTGTCGACCGCGATGGTGGGGTGGCCGAAGGCCGTGTTGAGTATCACATTGGCGGTCTTGCGCCCCACGCCGGGCAGCGCCTCCAGGGAGCGGCGGTCTTCCGGCACCTTGCCATCGTGTTGCTCCACGAGAATTTTGCAGGTCTTCATGATGTTCTCGGCCTTGGTGTTGTACAGGCCGATGGTGCGGATGTATTGCTTCAGGCCCTTCAGCCCCAGCCTGAGCATGGCCTGGGGCGTGTTGGCCACCTTGAACAGTTCTCGGGTCGCCTTGTTGACGCCCTTGTCGGTGGCCTGAGCGGAGAGAATGACGGCGATCAGCAGTTCGAAGGGGGTTTTGTAATGCAGCTCCGTGGTCGGCGCGGGATTGGCTTCTTTGAGGCGCGCGAAGATCTCCCTGCGCTTCTTCTGATTCATGGCAAGGGTCTGGTTCAGCCGGCGGTGCCCGCCCTGGCCTGGCTCATGACAACAGGCTGGGCCTGGCGGCGTTTCTCGGCGCGGCTGTCGATGACGTTCTTGAGGGCGATCAGCAGGCCGAGGCCGATGAAGGCTCCCGGTGGCAGAATGGCCAGGAGAAAGCCCCGGTAGTCCTCGATGACGATGACCTCGAAGCCGCGCGCCATGTCGCCCAGCAGCAGGTGGGCGTTGGCGAACAGGGTGCCCTGCCCGAGCACCTCGCGCAAGGCGCCCAGCACGACCAGGACGGCGGCAAAGCCCACGCCCATCATCAGGCCGTCGACAAAGGCCGGGCCCACGGGATTCTTGGAGGCGAAGGCCTCGGCGCGGGCGATGATGCTGCAGTTGGTGACAATGAGGGGGATAAAAATGCCGAGTATCAGATAGAGTTCATGAAAGAAGGCATGCATGGACAGCTCGATGACGGTGACGATGGAGGCGATGACCAGCACGAACACGGGGATGCGTATCTCCGGGGAGACGTAGTGGCGGATCAGGGACACGGTGACATTGGAGAGGATCAGAGTCAGCAGGGTGGCGAGTCCCAGGGCCAGACCGTTGACGACGGTGCTGGTGACGGCCAGCAGGGGGCACAGGCCCAGTATCTGCACCAAGGCCGGGTTGTTATTCCACAAGCCCTGGCGGGCAATGTCTGAATAGTCATGCTGGGCCATGGCCGGCCTCCTCCTGCGTTTGTTCGGGCAGCCTGAAGATTTCGTCCTTGTGCTGTTCGTAGTATTTTAGACTGTTGTAGACGGCCTTGACCACCGCGCGGGGAGAAATGGTGGCGCCCGTGAACTGATCGAAAATTCCGCCATCCTTTTCCACGCGCCAGCCCAGTTCATCCGGGTCGTTCAGCGAATGGCCATCGAAGCTTTTGATCCAGTCCGATTTGGCGATGTCGATGCCATCACCCAGACCCGGTGTCTCCAGATGGGAGACCACGCGCACGCCCATGATTTCCCCGCTGTAGCGCACGGCCACCAGCAGCTTGATATTGCCGCTGTAGCCATCGGGCGCGACAGGGGTCAGAATGGCCGCCACGGGCTTGCCCTCCTTGCGCGCGCGGTAGATGACGACTGGCTTCTTGGAGCCCAGCAGTTCCCGGGATTCCACGGTGATGGTGTCCTCATAGAGCGCATTGTCATATTCTGACGGAGGGACCAGGGCATTGAGGGTGCGCAGAAGGTATTCCCGCTCGTTCCGCTCGATGCGTGCTTGCGTATTGTGATGGGTCAGCGCCACCATGCCCGTGCCGAGCACGGCAAAGGCGCCCAGCAGCAGGGCCGTGACCGTCATGTGGCGAATCAGCACGGCCTCTTAGTCTCCGTTGCGTCCGAAGACGCGGGGTTTGAAATAATGATCGATGATGGGCACCGCCATGTTCATCAGCAGGACGGCAAAAGCCACGCTGTCCGGGTATCCACCCCAGGCGCGAATGATATACATGAGCACGCCGATGCCGGCGCCATAGACAAGGCGGCCCGAGGGGCTGGTGGCCGCCGTGACCGGATCCGTGGCGATGAAGAAGGCGGCCAGCATGGTGGCGCCGCTGAAGAGATGGAAGACCGGCGAGGCATACTGGGCGGGATCAAAGAGAAAGAACAACAGAGACATGGTGCCCAGCGCGCCCAGCATGGCCACGGGGATTTGCCATCCGATGATCTTTTTGTATATCAGCCACAGGCCGCCGGCCAGGAAGCCGACATTGACCCATTCCCAGCCCTTGCCGCCAAAGACGCCGAAAATGGGGATTACGCTCAGCAGGCGGCTGGTGGCTTCGTCCAGGCCGAGCTGCGCCTTGATTTCGCTGACGGTATTGCCCAGGCCCAGGTTGGTTTTGAGCGTATCCAGGGGGGAGGCCTCGGTGAAGGCGTCGATGGCCAGGCCGGCGGGCAGTTGCCCGGTGAAAATGAAGATGGCGTGTTCCATGAAACCGAGTTCGTGAGGCAGGAAGTTGACAGTGGGCGTCCAACTCGTCATTTCGCGGGGAAAGGAGATGAGCAGCATGACATAGCCCACCATGGCGGGATTGAAGGGGTTGTACCCCAGCCCGCCGTATAGGTGCTTGGCGACGACGATGGCGAACAGGACGCCGGTGAACGTGATCCACCATGGCGCCAGGGGCGGAATGGCGAAGGCCAGCAGAATGGCCGTGACGATGGCGCTGCAGTCGCTGATATACGGCAGCACGGGCCGCTTGCGCAGGGAGAGCATGACGGCCTCGGCGGCCACGGCCACGGTGACGGCGAAGGCGATGTTGATGGAGATGCCCCATCCGAAGAACCAGATATAGACCGCCAGTCCGGGGATCAGCGCCAGGATCACTTGCAGCATGGTGCGCGTGACGGATGCCGCGGCCAGGGTATGAGGCGACGAAGGTGGAAGCGTATTCATGGCTGCGCCGACGGTCCGGTGGCTGTTGTAGGGTGGTGGGGCATGTGTCCGGGCAAGGTTGTCTATTTCCTGGGTTCTTTTTCGGGTGCATTATCCGGGGCGCGGGGGGATTCGTCCATGGCTTTTTGCCTGCCCCTGCCATGGGCCTTGCGGCGTTTTTCCGCTTCCTTCATGGCTGCCTGGCGGCGCGCCTGGGTGCGGGCGATGGCGGCCTGGATTTCCGCCTTCTTGCGTTCGCGTTCCGACTGGGCGCCGTCGGCCTTTTTTCTGGCGCGCCGCGCCTTGCGCTCCGCCTTTTCCCGTTCGATCCTGAACTGGCGGAACTCGTGGCGGCGGCGCGCGATATCGGATTTCTCCTTTTCCCTTTCCTGTGTCCAGATATCACCCTTGGCGTAGCGGAAATACTGCACCAGGGGGATGTGGCTGGGGCAGACATAGGAGCAGCAGCCGCATTCGATGCAATCGAAGAGGTCGTATTCCTGTGCCCGGTCGAGATTGCGGTGCTTGCTGTACCAGTAGAGTTGCTGCGGAAGCAGATTGACCGGGCATGCGTCGGCGCACGCGCCACAGCGGATACAGGGCAGTTCGGGGCGCGGCGGAGGCAGGTCGCTGGCCGTCGCGGCCAGAATGCAGTTGGTGGTTTTGATGACCGGCAGGTCATGGCGGTGCAGAGCGAAACCCATCATGGGGCCGCCCATGATGAGGCGCGCGATGCGCGCGGGATCGCCATCGCATTCTCCGATGAGGGCGTTCATGGGCGTGCCCAGCAGGACGTCCAGGTTGCGCGGCGCGGCGACCGCGCCGCCGGTGATGGTGACGTAGCGGGAAATGAGCGGTTCCCCCCGGTTGATGGCGCGGTGGACGGCGGCGGCCGTCCCCACGTTGGCGCATACCACGCCGATGTTCAGCGCCAGGCCGTCGGCGGGTACTTCCTTGCCCGTCAGCACTTTGATGAGCTGTTTCTCGCTGCCCTGGGGGTATACGGTGGGCACTGGCACCACTTCGATGTCGTCGCATCCGGCCGTGGCCTGTTGCAGGGAGGCGATGGCCTGCGGCTTGTTGTCCTCGATGGCGATGAGGCACTCGCGGGCCTGCAAGGCATGCTGAATGACGCGCAGGCCACCAAGGATGTCCTGGGGCGCCTCGCGCATCAGCATGTCATCGCAGGTGATATAGGGCTCGCACTCCACGCCATTGAGAATCAGGGTCTGGATGACTTTCTGGTGCCCAGGGTTGTATTTGATGTAGGCCGGGAATCCGGCGCCTCCCAGGCCGACGATCCCGGCTTCGCGTATCAGGTTGCGCAGTTCGCTGGGAGGCAGGGCAGTGTAGTCCTCCACGGCCTGGTGATCGATCCAGCGTTCCTCGCCGTCGGGCTCGATGACTAGGCAGGGGGCGCTCAGCCCCGAAGGATGGGGGACGGGATGGTTGCCGATGTCGGTGACGGTTCCCGAGGTCGGGGCATGAACGGGCGCGCTGACATAGCCCTGGGGACGGGCAAGCATCTGCCCCTTCAGAATCTTTTCGCCCTTGCCCACGATGGGTTCCGCCGGCTCGCCGATATGCTGATGCAGAGGGAGCACGAGGCGGTCGGGAAGGCGCGCCGCCCTGACCGGCAAGGTGGTGGAGATGTCCTTGTGCAGCGGGGGATGGACGCCGCCATGGAATTTCCACAGGCGGCGGGTGGTGCCGGCGCCCTGACTCACGAGGCCTTCTCCAGGGGATTGTCAGGATAGGGCCATTTCCAGGTCAGGATATCCTGCCCGACAGGCACCATGTCGATGCAGTCCACGGGGCAGGGCTCCACGCACAGGTCGCAGCCGGTGCACTCGCTGGCGATGACCGTGTGCATGTGCTTGGCCGCGCCCAGGATGGCGTCCACGGGGCAGGCCTGGATGCACAGGGTGCAGCCAATGCAGCGGGTCTCGTCGATGACGGCCACCGTCTTTTCCTTGATCACCCCGTTCTCGGGATTGAGGGGCTTGGGATCCCGGTCCAGCAGGTCGGCCAGGGCCATGATGGTGGTTTCGCCCCCGGGCGGGCACTGGTTGATATCCGCCTCGCCCTTGGCGATGGCCTCGGCATAGGGACGGCAGCCGGGATAGCTGCACTGGCCGCACTGGGTCTGGGGCAGTTGGGCGTCGATCTTGTCCACCAGGGGATCTCCCTCCACCTTGAAGCGGATGGCCGCGAATCCCAGCAGGAGGCCGAAAATGATGGCGAGGACGCTCAATACGATGATGGCCGGCAACATGGCGCTACCCCTTGACCAGACCGGAGAAACCCATGAACGCCAGGGACATCAGGCCCGCGGTGACCAGGGCGATGGCGGGACCGCGAAAGGGCATGGGGACATCGGCCACGGCGATGCGCTCACGCATGGCGGCAAAAAGGATCAGCACCATGGAAAAGCCGACGGCGGCCCCAAAACCATACAGGGCGGCGTAGAGGAAGGTGGTTTCCTGCTGCACGATCAACAGGGCCACGCCCAGCACCGCGCAGTTGGTGGTGATGAGGGGCAGGAAGATGCCCAGCACCTGATAGAGCAGGGGGCTGGTCTTGTGGATGACCATTTCCGTGAACTGCACCACCGCGGCGATGACCAGGATGAAGGTGATGGTGCGCAGATATTCCAGGCCCAGGGGCGCGAGCAGATAGGTGTTGGCCAGGTAACTGGCCACGGAGGACAGCGTCAGTACGAAGGTGGTGGCCAGGGCCATGCCCGTCGCCGTCTCCAGCTTGCGCGACACGCCCATGAAGGGACACAGGCCAAGAAACTTGGTCAGGACGAAGTTGTTGACCAGGACGGTGCTTACCAGGACCAGCAGGTATTCTGTCATGGGGTCTGTTCGGCGGGCACGGCGCCCGGGATGAATTTACATTTGGACAAGGTGGCGGTCTCTCACTGAATTTTCGTCAAGTACGCGGTCATTACTCAGGCCGCCGGTTACTTGATGCGCATGCCGGCCTGGGCGCCTTCATCGGGTTGCAGCAGCCACAGGTCCTTGCCGCCGGGGCCCGCAGCCAGCACCATGCCTTCTGAAATCCCGAAGCGCATTTTGCGCGGCGCCAGATTGGCCACCATGACGGTATGTCGGCCGACCAGTTCATCCGGTTTATATTTGGACTTGATTCCGGCGAAAACATTCCTTTTTTCTCCCCCCAGATCCAGGGTCAGGCGCAGCAGCTTGTCGGCCCCTTCCACGTGTTCCGCCGCCACGATGCGGGCGACGCGCAAGTCGATCCTGGCGAAGTCGTCGATAGTGATGGTCTCCGCTATGGGGGGTGGTGTGTGTTGCTGGGTCTCGCCGTGGCGGCTCGGGGAATGGGTGTCGGGGGACGGGGTGCCCATGGACTCCCGGCTGTCCTCCAGCAGCGCCTCCGTCTGCCTGGCCTCGATCCTCTTGGCGAGATGGCGGTAGGGCTTGATCTCATGACCGGTCAGCAGGGTTTGCGCGTCTTCCCAGCACAGGGGCGGTATGTTCAGAAAATCCTCCACCTGCCCGGCGAGGCGCGGCAGAATGGGCTTCAGGTACAGGGTCAGGAGGCGGAACAGGTTGATGCCCGTGGAGCACACCTGGTGGGTGCGCGCCCGCAGGGCGGGGTCCTTGATGGTCTTCCAGGGTTCGCGCTCGTTGATGTAGGCGTTGGCCTGGTCGGCCAGGTCCATGATGTGGCGCACGGCCTCGCTGTAGCGGCGCTCCTCGTAATATTGCCGGAGGGTGGCTGCCGCCTCCTGCAATGCGCCCAGGAGGGCCGTATCCCGCGGGTCCAGGGTCGCCGCCAGGCGGCCGCCGAAGGACTTCCTGATGAAACCGGCGGTGCGGCTGGCGATGTTGATGTACTTGCCGATCAGGTCGCTGTTGACGCGCGCGGTGAAATCGTCCAGGTTGAGGTCCAGGTCCTCGATGCGCTCGTTGAGCTTGGCGGCGAAGTAGTAACGCAGGTATTCCGGATCGAGATGTTTCAGCCAGGTGCGCGCGTTGATGAACGTGCCCCGCGACTTGGACATCTTCTGGCCGTTGACGGTGAGAAAGCCGTGCACGAAGATCTTGCTCGGTGTGCGGTAACCCGAGAAATGCAAGGTGGCGGGCCAGAACAGGGCGTGGAAATAGAGAATGTCCTTGCCGATGAAGTGGTACAGCTCGGTGTCGCCGCCCGGGCGCCACCAGGCGTCGAAATCGATGCGCTCTCGATCGCACAGGTTCTTGAAGCTGGCCATGTAGCCGATGGGGGCGTCCAGCCAGACATAGAGGTATTTGCCGGGGGCGCCGGGTATCTCGAAACCGAAATAGGGGGCGTCGCGGGAGATGTCCCAGTCGCGCAGGCCCGCCTCGAACCATTCTTCCAGCTTGTTGGCGGCCTCTTTTTGCAGCGGGCTCTCGCCGTTCTCTCCATGCCGCGTCCATTGCTCCAGGAAGGGACGGCACTGGCCGAGCCTGAAGAAGTGGTGGTCCGAATGTTTCTTGACGGGCGTGGCGCCGGAGATCACTGAGACGGGGTCGATCAGTTCCGTGGGGCTGTAGGTGGCGCCACAGCCCTCGCAGGCATCGCCATACTGGTCCGTGGCATGGCAGCGCGGGCACTCGCCCTTGATGTAGCGGTCGGGGAGGAACATCTCCTTGACCGGATCGTAGAATTGCTCGATGGAACGGATGTCGATGAAGCCGTCTTCCTTGAGACGCGTATAGATACCCTGGGCCAGCTCGCGGTTCTCCGGCGAATTGGTGGAGTAGTAGTTGTCGAAGGCGATATGAAAGTCCGTGAAGTCGCGCAGGTGCTCTGCGTGCATGCGCTCGATGAGGGCCTCGGGCGTGATGCCTTCCTGCTCGGCGCGCAGCATGACAGGGGTGCCGTGGGTGTCGTCGGCGCAGATGTAGTAACATTCGTGGCCGCCCATTTTCTGGTGTCTCACCCAGATGTCCGTCTGGATATACTCCACCAAGTGCCCGATATGGATGGCCCCGTTGGCATAGGGCAGGGCGCTGGTGACCAGGATTTTTCTCTTGCCTTGTCGCGTAGTCATGAGGGTTGTTTCGACGGGCCCTGCTATTAACCCGTGGTTTTGGCTATAAATAAAACAAATCATTATAGCGCATTCGGTGAATCCGTGAATGACCGTTTATATCCTCAATGTTAGACAGTTATACGTCCGGGTGTAACTCGCGCCCGTTACAGGTTACACTTGCCGCCCGCGGGGTCTGGTAAACCGGCTTGCCGCGCCAGCCCGGGCTTTGCAATGACGGGGTGAACTCGTTGTGGCACAAATTGA
The DNA here is from genome assembly GCA_015492435.1 of Gammaproteobacteria bacterium. Lineage (GTDB taxonomy): Bacteria > Pseudomonadota > Gammaproteobacteria > SZUA-140 > SZUA-140 > SZUA-140. The sequence continues at coordinate 32,270 of WGFB01000022.1, forward strand.
TTGAAGGAACCACACATGGGTAACAGTCTTACACGGGAACAGGTCGAGGCCGCCTTGAAGGCCTATCAGGATCCCTATCTTAAACAGGACTTGGTTACGGCAGGCGCCATCAAGGAGCTGACTGCCGGGGACGGGCGAATCAGCCTGGTCATCCGGCTGGGTTATCCCTCTGCGGGCGTTGCGGCGGAGATCGAGGCGGGCGTGAGGGCCGCGTTGTCGGGGTTGGCGGGCGTGGAAAGCCTGACTGTCTCCATCGGCCATGAAGTGATCTCCCATGCCGTGCAGAAAGGCGTCAAGCCGCTGCCCAGGATCAAGAACATCGTCGCCGTGGCCTCGGGCAAGGGCGGCGTGGGTAAATCCACCACGGCCGTCAACCTGGCCCTGGCCCTGTCAGCCGAGGGCGCGGAGGTGGGGCTGCTCGACGCGGACATCTACGGACCCAGCCAGCCGCGCATGCTGGGATGCAACGACAAGCCCCAGTCGCGCGACGGCAAGTCCATGGAGCCCATCGTGTGCCATGGCCTGCAGACCATGTCCATCGGTTACCTGATCGACGATGAGACGCCCATGATCTGGCGCGGCCCCATGGTGACGGCCGCCCTGCAGCAGCTCCTGGGCGACACCCGCTGGCTGGACATGGACTACCTGATCATCGACCTGCCGCCGGGCACCGGCGACACCCAGCTCACCCTGGCCCAGAAGATCCCCGTGAGCGGCGCCGTGATCGTCACCACACCCCAGGACATCGCCCTGCTGGATGCGCGCAAGGCGGTGAAGATGTTCGAAAAGGTGGAGGTGCCGGTGCTGGGGGTGATCGAGAACATGAGCACGCACATCTGCAGCCAGTGCGGCCACGAAGAACACATCTTCGGCGCCGGGGGCGGCCAGCGCATGGCGCAGGACTATGGCATCGAGCTGCTGGGCAGCCTGCCCCTGGACCTGCGCATCCGGCAGGACGTGGACGAAGGCAGGCCCACGGTGATCGCCCAGCCGGACGGCCCCGTGGCGCAGGCCTACCGCGAGATCGCGCGCAAGCTGTCGGCGCGCCTGGCCCTGCAGGCCAAGGACTACAGCGCCCGCTTTCCGGAGATCGTGATCGAAAATACCTGACGGTCCGCGCAGGCGGCCATCATCCCATATCTGTAACCTGAGCGAAAAGGCACATGAGCATAAAATCAGACCGCTGGATACGCCGCATGGCGCAGGAACATGGCATGATCGAACCCTTCCAGGCCAGTCAGATCAGGAGTCACGAGGGAGGGCGGGTGATCTCCTACGGCACCTCCAGCTATGGTTACGACATCCGCTGCGCGGAGGACTTCAAGATCTTCACCAACATCAATTCCGCCATCGTGGACCCCAAGAACTTCGACGCCAACAGCTTCGTGGACGTCAAATCCGATGTGTGCATCATCCCGCCCAATTCCTTTGCCCTGGCGCGCACGGTGGAATATTTCCGCATCCCGCGCAACATCCTCACCATCTGCCTGGGCAAGTCCACTTACGCCCGCTGCGGCATCATTGTCAATGTAACGCCCCTGGAGCCCGAATGGGAAGGCCATGTCACCCTGGAATTCTCCAATACCACCCCGCTGCCGGCGAAGATCTACGCCAATGAAGGCGTCGCCCAGGTGCTGTTCTTCGAGTCCGACGAGGTGTGCGAGACCTCCTACCGCGACCGCGGAGGCAAGTATCAGGGGCAGCAGGGCGTGACCCTGCCCAAGGCCTGAGCCGCGAGGCCCGCGTTGCTCACCTGGTGGCGGGATGATCGCGTAGAGAATTGGATTCACAAAGGATTTTACACAGGAGCGGAATACCCATGTGTATTTCCAACTGAGAAAAATTCTTTGTGGATTCAAGGATCGAGCGGGGGCCCGTCATCCTGGTGAGAGATGCTAGGAGAGTTCCCCTGCCTCCGTGCTCAGATTCGCAAGATCGAGGGGCGCGGGCAGGGGCTTGCCGTCGAAGATGATTTCACCGTCGCGCAGGCGCAGGCGGCCTTGCGCGAACCAGCGAATGACCAGGGGATAGAGGCGGTGTTCCAGGGGCTTGACGCGCGCCGCCAGGGTCTGCGGCGTGTCGTCGGGCCTGACCGGGATGCGCGCCTGGGCAATGACCGGGCCGGCGTCCAGGTCGGCGGTGACGAAATGGACGCTGGTGCCATGTTCCGCCACCCCCGCCTCGAGGGCGCGCTGGTGGGTATTGAGGCCGGTGAAGGCGGGCAGCAGGGAAGGGTGAATATTCAGCAGGCGTCCCGCATAGTGGGCCACGAAGGTGGGGGTGAGGATTCTCATGAAGCCGGCAAGCACCACCAGGTCCGGGTGGTAGCGGTCGATGAGCGCCCGCAGGGCGCGGTCATAGGCCTGGCGGTCGGGGAAATCACGGTGGCTCAGGGTTTTCGCCGGGATACCGGCGCGGGCCGCCCGCTCCAGGCCGGGGGCATCGGCCCGGTTGCTGATGACGGCGCGGAGGGTGGCGGGGAGTCCCCCCCTGGCGATGGCGTCCATGA
>WGFB01000023.1 GCA_015492435.1 Gammaproteobacteria bacterium
GGGTTCAGGGCGGATGCAGAGCGCGAGATATTGATTTCACAGTGGGATCAAAAAATCTTAGCTTCACCCATAGGTTAAGCGGGTATTTTTTGAACCGCTGTGGGATCAAGAGCTTGTGCTCTGCGCCGTCATGAACCCACGGATTCAGGTATATAGTAAGACATAACAGATGGCGCTTGCCAGAGGCAAGTGTGCGGGCAATTTCTGGGAAGCAGTTCTCATTTCGCTGAGGAGGCTACGATATGAAAGCGCGGGTCAAATGGGTGCAGGACGCCATGTTCATCGCCGAATCCGGCAGCGGGCATGCGCTGGTCATCGACGGGCCGCCGGAGGGCGGTGGCCGGAATCTCGGCGTGCGGCCCATGGAAATGCTGCTGATGGGCACGGGGGGGTGTACAGCCTACGACGTGGTGCATATACTGCGCAAGTCGCGGCAGCCGGTGGAGGATTGCGTGGTGGAAATGGAGGCCAGGCGGGCGGATCGGGAGCCCAGGGTGTTTACCCATATCCACATCCATTTCATCGTGTCCGGCAGGGGCCTGAAGGAAAGCGCGGTAGCGCGCGCGGTGAGCCTGACGGCGGAGAAATACTGTTCCGCTTCCATCATGTTGAGCAAGGCCGTGGATATCACCCACGACTATGAAATCGTCGAGACCGGCTGAATGCGAGTGTTAGGAGTCATACAATGAAAAGACCCGGTTCCACCGCCGGATTGCGCCATGTGGCCCTGTACGTGAACAACTTCGAGGCCTGTGAAAGGTTCTATGTCGAACTGCTGGGCATGGAAGTGGAATGGCGCCCCGATCCCGACAACGTATATTTGAGTTCCGGATGCGACAATCTCGCCCTGCATCGCGCGCGGAGGGAGTTCGCCGACGCCGACGCCCAGCATCTGGACCATATCGGCTTCATCATCCGCGAGCCCGGAGCGGTGGATGAATGGCACGCCTTTCTGCAGTCACATGACGTGCCCATGAAGGCCGCGCCGCGTACGCACCGGGACGGGGCGCGCAGCTTCTATTGCCAGGATCCCGACGGCAATACCGTGCAACTGATCTATCATGCCCCCATCGCGGACAAGGTCCCTGGTACTGGGGATTGAGGGGCTGGAGCCGGCGTATTGAAACAGAAAAAACTCAAGCTGCACGGGTTCAACAACCTGACGAAGACCCTCAGCTTCAATATCTACGACATTTGCTTTGCCAAGAGCGTCAAGCACCGCCGGGAATATATCGAATACATCGACGAGGCATACAATGCCGAGCGCCTGACCCACATCCTGACGGAGGTGGCGGATATCATCGGCGCCAACATCCTCAACATCGCCCGCCAGGACTATGACCCCATGGGGGCCAGCGTCACCATGCTGATTTCGGAGGAGCCGGAAATTTCCGAGATCCTGCCCAATCCCGAGGCGCCGGGTCCCCTGCACGATGCCGTGGTGGCGCACCTGGACAAGAGCCACCTGACGGTGCATACCTATCCGGAGAGCCACCCGGACAATGGCATCAGCACCTTCCGTGTCGATATCGATGTGTCCACCTGTGGGCGGGTGTCCCCTCTGCGCGCCCTGAACTATCTCATCCACAGCTTCGAGTCGGATATCGTCATTCTGGACTACCGGGTGCGCGGCTTCACCCGTGACGTGCGCGGCAGAAAGCATTTCATCGATCACTCCATCAACTCCATCCAGAATTTCATATCCCGCGACTCAAAGGCGCGCTACCAGATGATCGATGTCAACGTCTACCAGGAGAATATTTTCCATACCAAGATGATGCTCAAGGAATTCGAGCTGGACAATTACCTGTTTGGCACGGGGGAGGCCGACCTCACGGCTCAGGAAAGGCGGCAGATCATGAAACAATTGAAGCGGGAGATGGCCGAGATATTCTACGGGCGCAACATCCGCAAGATGTGAGGCCGCGCACTTGCATGGCGCCGCGGTCCGGGTTTAAGCTACCCATATGAACACTCGCGACTACACCCCGGTGGACCGCTTGCTGATGGCCTTCGACAACGGCATGCAGACCGTGTTCGGCAAGCCGCGCGTCTCCGGGCGGCCCGATCCGGCGGACGCCTGTGAGGAACGGGAGCTGAGCGCGGCCGAGAAGGATTTGTCGGCCCGTCTCATGCGCATCAATCATGCGGGCGAGGTGTCCGCCCAGGCCCTGTACCAGGGCCAGGCCCTCACGGCCAGGTTGCCCGATGTGCGGGAGAAAATGGAACAGGCGGCCATCGAAGAGAACGATCACCTTGCGTGGTGCGAGAAGCGCACCAGGGAACTGGGCAGCCATGTCAGCCGCCTCAATCCCCTGTGGTACGGGGGCTCCCTGGCCATCGGCGCCCTGGCCGGCCTGGCGGGGGACAAGTGGAGCCTGGGCTTCATCGTGGAGACGGAGCACCAGGTCATCCGCCATCTCGAAGACCACCTGGAACGCCTGCCGGAGCAGGACGACAAGAGCCGCGCCATCCTGGAACAGATGAAGGAAGACGAAGCCCATCACGCCACCACCGCCCTGGAAGCCGGTGGCGCCCCCCTCCCCGAACCCGTCAAAAAGCTCATGGGCCTCACCTCGAAGATCATGACCCGGACGGCGTATTGGGTTTGAATTCAGAGAAAAGATAAAAGAGCAAAGAGAAAAGATAAAAGAGCAAAGGGTAAGGAAGTTGACTTTTCTCTTTGCTCTTTACTCTTTGCTCTGCCTTTCAACCAGAGTCACGGGATGCATCACCTCGATCTCCAGTCCTGCCTCCCTGATGCCTGCCTGCAGGTGCAGGGCGCAGCCGGTGTTGGAGGTGAGGAGGATGTCCGGCTGCAATGATCTCAGTTGCTCGATCTTGTCCGCCAGTAGCGCATCGGCCATTTCCGGCTGGGTGAGCATGTAACTGCCGGCGGCGCCGCAGCAGGTGGCGTTGTCCGGCAGGGGGGTGAGCTGGATTTCCGGGATGCGGGCCAGGAGGCCGTAGACGCTGTTTTCCGTGCGCAGGACGTGGGTCAGGGTGCAAGGGTCGTGGACGGCGACCTTCTTTTGCAGGGGCAGGAGGGTGATGGTCTCTGGCTGACCGGCCCGGTTCAGGAACTGGCTGATGCCCATGACGGGCATCTTGAGTTTTTCTCCGTACAGCATGCCGTACTCGCTGAGGGTGGCGCCGCAGCCACTGGCGGTGAAGACGAGGGCGTCGGCTTGCAGGGCATCGAACACCTCCCGGTTGGCCATGGCCAGCCGGCGGGCTTCCCGTGGATTGCCCGCATGGAGGTCCAGGGCGCCGCAACATACCTGGGCAGGCGGGATGTGAACCCGGTAGCCCCATTTCGCCAGCAGGCCGGTCGCCGCCCGCAGAGTGGCCTGGTCGAAGGGTGCCATGCAGCCGGTGAACAGGGCGACATCGCCACGGCTCGTTCCCTGGGGTTCGTAGCGGGAGCGCCATTTCACCGTCCGCGGCAGGCGCGGCAGATAACGGTCCAGCCGCCCGGCGCCAAACTTTTCCAGCAGGCCGCTGCGGCGGGCGAGCCATTGCGCGCCTGTCTTCTGATATACGCGCAGCAGCCCCAGGGGCAGTTGCCGCCCGCGCAGCCGTTTGGTCATGCGGTCTTGCAGGGCGTTGCCAGCGCCTGTCCCGTCCCGTTCCGCCATGAGCGCCCGCCCGGCATCCATCAATTGCCCGAAGCGGACCGTGGAAGGACAAGCGTGTTCACAGGCGCGGCAGGTCAGGCAGCCATCGAGATGCGCCCGCAGCCGCGGCGACAGTTCCAGCCCGCCTTCCACCCATCCCTGCAACAGGGCGATCCGCCCCCGCGGCGAATCAGCCTCGTTGCGGGTGCAGGTATAAGTGGGACAATGGGGCAGGCACAGCCCGCACTTGACGCATTTGTCGGATTCGTCGTGGATGAAGGTTTCGGGGTCCAAGGGGTATCTAAAGGGTCAAGAGTAAAGGGGAAAGATACAAGGTGCAAGGTACAAGGTACAAGGGTGAAACACTACCGCGCACATTTTATCCCCTTGTATCTTGTCCCTTGTATCTTGTATCTTCCCTCCCATGTACTACAAACACCACGTCTTCTTCTGCACCAACGAGCGCCTGGACGGGCGGCGTTGTTGCCAGGACTTCAATGCGCGGGAGGCGCGCCTGTACGTGAAGGACCGGGTCAAGGATCTGGGGCTGGCCGTGCCGGGCGGGGTGCGCATCAACAGTGCCGGGTGTATGAACCGGTGTGCCGAGGGGCCGGTCGTGGTGGTCTATCCCGAGGAGGTATGGTACCGCTATCAGACGCGCGAGGACCTGGATGAGATCATCGAGAAACATCTCTGCCAGGGGCAGGTGGTGGAGCGTTTGTGTATCTGAGGGCGGCCCGGGAAATGTGCTTGTAACTCAGAATCAAATTCTGTAGAATTTCCGCTCTTTACCGGGCCGGGGCCGGTCCGGCTTGATTACAAAGGGGTTTTGAGAAGAGTCATGAAGACCTACAGTGCAAAAGCGGAAGAAGTACAGCGCGAATGGTATGTTGTTGATGCCAAAGGTAAAACGCTGGGGCGGCTGGCGAGCGAGATCGCCCGGCGGCTGCGCGGCAAGCACAAGGCGGTGTATACGCCGCACGTGGATACCGGCGATTATATCGTGGTGATCAACGCCGCCCAGGTCCGGGTGACCGGCAACAAGGCCAGGGACAAGATGTACCACCGGCACACGGGCTATATCGGCAGCCTCAAGTCCATCAGTTTCGAAAAGCTGATGGCCAGCAAGCCCGAGCGCGCCATCGAGCTGGCGGTGAAAGGCATGCTGCCCAAGAATCCCCTGGGGCGGGCCATGTTCCGCAAGCTGCGCGTCTACGCGGGCGCCGAGCACGGCCACGCCGCCCAGCAGCCCAAGCCCCTCGAAATCTAGCTAAGGCAGGACAAACCACAATGGCAGAGAATACCATCGTCACCACCGGGCGCCGCAAGAGCGCGACCGCCCGTGTTTTCCTGAAGCCCGGCAAGGGCGACATCAAGGTCAATGGCCGCACCCTGGAAGACTACTTCGGGCGCGAAACGGCGCGCATGATCGTGCGCCAGCCCCTGGAGACCGCCCAGTTGCTGGAGAATGTCGATCTCAAGATCACCGTGCGCGGCGGCGGCAACAGCGGCCAGGCCGGCGCCATCCGCCACGGCATCGCCCGCGGCCTGCTCGCCTACGACGAAAGCCTCCGCTCCCCCCTGCGCCGCGCGGGATTCCTCACCCGCGACGCCCGCGAAGTCGAGCGCAAGAAGGTCGGCCTCCACAAGGCGCGCAAGCGACCGCAGTATTCGAAGCGCTAACTCGCAGATACAAGGGAAAAGATACAAGATACAAGGGGGAGGCATGGAAGCCTTCGAAAAGCTGGAAGTGTGGCGCAGGAGCGCTCAGCTTGCCATTGAACTGTATCGTATGCTTGAGTCATGCAGGCATTACGGCTTCAGGGATCAGATCTGTCGTTCAGCGCTTTCGGTGCCCTCCAATATCGCCGAAGGTTATGAACGGAATTCGCGCAGGGAATATCTTCGCTTTCTGAAAATTGCCAAGGGTTCTTGCGGAGAACTGCGGACCCAGCTTCACATAGGCATCGGGGCTGGCATTCTGGATGACGAGCGATGTGCGGAAATTTACCGCGAGGCTGTCGAGCTTGCCAGGATGCTTCAGGCAATGATTTTACGAATTGAATCGGGTCTTCGCGCCGACCGCATGCGGGCTGAAGACCACTTGTAATCCTCCCCTTGTATCTTGTATCTTTTCTCTTGTATCTGATCGAGTGGGGAATCGTCCAACGGCAGGACTACGGACTCTGACTCCGTCAATCCAGGTTCGAATCCTGGTTCCCCAGCCAACTTCCCGCCTTCATTGTTTACTCCAATAAGTCTTGCTGCCCTGCCGCGCGCGTGGAGGCAGGTGGCGTGCCTTGTTTCCGCGCTTTGTTGATCTGTTTTCTCGGGAAAGGACGGGCAGGCCATGATTCTGTTGTGTTTTCGGCAAAAAAATGACATCTGGCGCGGTTTGTCCCGGTTTTGTTGCAAAAAAGATACATTTGTCACAATATCCCGTTATTTATTGGAAAAAAGTGTTGCATAAATGTTGCCCTTGGTTTATAAAGCAGGGGTTGTTTAACGTTAACCAACTCAATGCAACAACAATCTGGGAGAGAGTAAAGATGAAAAAGAGACTGATAACACTGGCGGTCGCTGCCGCATTGGCCGCGCCGCTGACCGCCCAGGCGGATGATGTGGAAGTCAAGGGCTTCAGTGACATCATCTATACCGTCAAGGACAGCGCGGCGGATCCGTATCCGAGTACTCCTGGCGCCACCAACCCCAGCGAGGGCAAGTTCTCCGCGGACGCTGAAGTGGATTTCATCGCCAGCCCGGCCGATGGCGTCACCGCGCGTATCGACCTGGACCTTGATCTTGTCACCGACGGTGGCGTCAACGTGAATGGCAGTGACTCCGCCCGCATCGAGCAGGCGTTTTTCGCCTGGAACATGGGGGGCGGCCCCATGACGCTGGTGGGCGGCGTGTTCAACAACCCCATCGGACAGGACGCGGAGGACGCGCCGGACATCAACTTCACCAATCATTCGGCCATCTATAACATCCTGGATCATCAGACCGCCCTGAACGGTAACAACATCGCGGGTGTCGCCGTTGCCGGAGGCACGGGGATGTTTACGGGCACCCTCGCCTACCTCAACGACATCCAGCAGGTGGACGAGGAGAATTCCGTGGCCATCGTGCTGAATGTGGCGCCCACGTCCAATGTGGATCTCGAGTTCGGTTATGTCACGCAGAAGAATGACAGCGGTGATCTGACTGGCACCAAGCCTATCGGCGCCGGGGATGTTTGGGACCTCAATGGTAGCTGGAACAGCATCGCCGGATCCGGCGCGTCCGTTGGCTTCGACTATCTGTCGGCCAGCTCGGTGGTGGACAATGCCTGGAACATCTGGGCCGGCTTCGAGTTCGCCAACAACTTCGTGGTTCGCGGCCGCTACGAATCTGCTGCCGCCAGCCTGAAGAATGGTGGCAAGGTGGATGACACCACGGCCTATGCTCTGTATGGCGCCTGGCAGGCCATGAGCAATCTGCTGATCGCCCTGGAGTACAGGAATGTCTCCGCTATGGCTCCAAGTAAGGCGACCTCGGCAAGCAAAGTTTTCGACGGCGTCACCGGCCTGTCGGATGGTCAGTTGTTCACCGTGGAGTTCATCGCGACCCTGCCGTAAGGACAGCACTGTCCATATGGGAAAAGCCGGGCTTCATGCCCGGCTTTTTTTTTGGGGGGCTATAGGCTGCACGGATGAGGGTCTGCTATGATTGGCCCCGGATCGCGGCGGGCTCATGCCCATCGGTCAGGTGAGGGGAAATCAGATATTTGGGAGCAGAAATGATCAAGAGCGTAGTGCCATTCCTGTGCGGCGTATTGCTGGCCGCCGCTTTTCCGGCCTGGGCGGAGATGGCCCTCTACGGGCAGGCACGGGTCTCCGTCGACTATCTCACGAACGACGATCCGGATGCGAACACCCGGGACTACACGGCCGCCATCGGCGGGAGCCGTTCGTGGATCGGTTTGCGGGGGGGAGAGCGTGTGCGCGAAACCTTGGGCGTCATCTGGCGGGCGGAGAAATATCTGAGCCTGGACAACGGCGCGTGGGGCGGCGGGCGCGATCTCTACCTGGGCCTGACGGGCAAGGCCGGCACCCTGCTGGCGGGGAAATACGCCACGCCTTACCGTCTCAGCAGTGATGGCCTGGACGTCTTCCAGGATACCCGCGCCGATTTTCATGGCGTGATCGGCAACATCGACGGCGAGCCCGTTTTCGGCAACCGCATGAAAAACATTCTTTTCTACGAGACGCCCGAGTTCAAGCGTTTCCAGTTGTCCCTCGCCGCCAGTCCCAGTTACCAGGACAGGGACAGTCTGCCGCTGAACAGGAAAGACGGCGGCAAATACACCTTCAGCGGGGCCGTGGTGTTTGACAACGGCCCTCTGTGGGCCGGGGTCAGCTACAGCCTGCTCATGGACTATGTGTCCTCATTGCCCGGCTATAAGGCGGCCGCCAGCGGCAATGCCTCGGCGACCAAGCTCAGCCTGGGATGGGACTTCGGCCAGGGGACTTCGCTGGGCCTGATCCTGGAGGATGCCAAGAATGGCGCCCGCATCGATGGCAAGGCCGTGGCGCGGCGGGCGTATTATTTCAACCTGGCCCATATCTCGGGCAACACCACCTGGCGCGCGGCGGTGGGCGTGCTCGATGATCTCGAATACCGCAGGAACAGCGGCGCCAAGCATTACGCGGCGGGTTTTTCCCACGCCCTCTCGCCCCGCTTCGATCTTTTTGGCGTCCTTACCCTGACGCAGAATGGGGAAAATGCCGCCTACGGCCTGGTGGCGGACAGTGACGATAGTGATCCCGTGGGCGCGGCCATGGGCCGGGACGTGATGGCGGCGTCCCTCGGGCTGGTCTTCCGCTTCGACCGCCCGCTCTGAGCTTGCGGCTCCCGCCCACGCCGTTTTCCGTAATCCCGGACAATATGATAAAGTATAGCCTATTGTCGGTCCTGTGATTTTGACGCTAATAGGGGAGGGGTGATGAAAATCCTGGGGCAACGAAAATCGTCCTGCCGCTGGAGTGCACGCGGGGCGGGGTTCAAGCTGCTGATGCCCGCCGTGCTGCTGGCCGCCGCGCAACTGGCGGGCGCGGGCATCTTCAATACCAAGCACAACCTGGGCAGCGCCGGTGTCAACGCCGCCAGCAACTTCAGCGGCACATCGGAAATCTGTGTGTTCTGCCATACCCCTCATGGCGGCGACGCTTCCGCCGCGGTCCCGCTCTGGAACCGTCATCTGGATCCCAACGGATTCGAAACCTATGACCAGTTGGGCACCACCACCCTCGATGCCCAGATCGAGAATGTCGGTTCCGTCTCCATTGCCTGCCTCTCCTGTCACGACGGCACTCAGGCCATGGACTCCATGATCAACGAGCCGGGTTCGGGCGACAGGAACTTTGCCTTTGCCAACGGGGTATGGAGCGGCCAGGCCGCCACGGTCAACGGCCGCATCGGGCCAGTCACCGTGATCACCAACCTGGGCAAGGATCTTACCAATGACCATCCCATCGGTATTCAATATGCCGGTGGCGGTTATTCCGCCTCCAACCCCTCGGGTCCCGGCATGGACAAGGACTTCAATCCCGCCGAGACGGCCATCAACGGCGTGACGCGGGTTTGGTGGGTGAACACCCTCACCGAGGGGGGCACTTCGGATTTCGAGCGCACGGATATGAAACTCTATACCCGGGTGGGCACCAAGGGCGTGTATGCCGGCGAGCCCCAGCCCTATGTGGAATGCGCCTCCTGCCATGACCCTCACGTGGATTACAATCCCACGTTTCTGAGGATCGATCCCAGCGGGAGCGCTGTCTGCCTGACGTGCCACAACAAGTAACGGCTGGTTGCCGCCACCCGGGCGTGCCGGACTTCGCGGAAGGAGGAATTTCGCCATCCCGCGCAAGGGCGCCTTGGAGCGGGGCGGATCCAGCCTATGAAGTTTGACACGGAGGATTCGGGATCAACTGTCGGAGCATAGCCGCCGCCATCCTAGCCGCGCTCACCTTGGCGGGCGCGGCGCACGGGGATGACCAGGCGCGGCGCATGGCGGAACCCGGGCCCGGGGCAGTGGTGGCCACGGTGGCGGGAGAGCGCATTACCCTGGAGGAGTATCAGGTGAACCTCCAGGCGGCCTACCGCCAGCGCTTCTTTCACGGCAAGGTGCCTGAGGAACAAGAAGAAGCCTTCCGCCGCGAGGTCCTGGACGCGCTGATCGAGCGCATCCTGCTGCGCAAGGAGGCCGGGCGCCGCGGCCTGGAACCCGACGCGGCCTGGGTCGAGACGCAGTTGAAACAAATCGAGGGCCGATACCGGAACCTGCCGCGCTGGACGGCGCAGCGGGACACCCTGGTGGCGGGCCTGCGCCGCCAGTTGGAGGAGCAGAGCCTGATTGAGCGCCTGCGCGTGGCGGTGGAGTCTCAGGTGAGGCTGGATGACGCAGCGGTCTTGCAGTACTACCGCGAACATCCCGATATCTTCACCACGCCGCGGCGGGAACGGGTATCCACCATCCTGCTGAGGGTCGAGCCCTGGGCGCCGGAGAGCACCTGGCGGGCCGCGGCGGACGAGGCGCGCAGATTGCTCGAGAAATTGCGCAAGGGCGCGGATTTCGCGGAACTGGCGCGGCTGCATTCGGGGGACGAGTCGGCCGCCAGGGGCGGGGACCTGGGCTACGTCCACGCCGGCATGCTGTCGGCCGAGGCCCAGGCCGTGGTGGACGGATTGGCGCCGGGGGAGGTGTCGGAGCCGGTGCGCCTGCTGCGGGGGTACGCCCTGTTCCGCCTGGAGGGGCGGACGCCGCCGCGGCTCAACGAGTTCGCCAGGGTGGAGACGCGGGCGCGCGCCCTGCTGCTCAGAGAGAGAAAACAACAGGCCTGGCGGGAGATCGTGGCGGGCCTGCGCGAGAATACGCCGATAACGATTGATGAAACCCTGCTCGCGGCAGGGGCTGAATAACAATAAGGTGGTTGTTGATGCACAAGGACATCCCATCGTCGCGGGATGATGGATGTAAGGATCGACTGGCGGGGGACGGAAGGAGGGCCGCGTGGTGCCTGCTGGCCGTTCTGGCCGTTGCCGCGTTGTGGCCGCGCCATGGCCAGGCGTTCACCATCACCGATGTGTCGGGTAATGTGGGATATACATACCGCGCCCTGAAGGGTGCCGCCAACGGGGATACGACCAGCAACCAGGGGATGGGCGCCCTCAATATCAAGAGCTACCTGTGGCAGCCTTGGGCGGCCACGGTGGACGCGGGCCTGCGCTACACTTACGATCAGACGGATTTTCAAGGAGGGGGCGAAAACACGGGCAGTATCCTGACGGGGGATCTCAATCTCGGCATCCTGTCGCAGAGCCGCACCCCCTTTTCCCTTACCTACCGGCTCAGCGACAGCCGCGTGGACATCGTCGGTCTCGACAGTCCCCTCACCACACTGGGATCCAGTGAATTCACCACCAGCCGCCTGTTGCTGAAGCAGGCCTATATCACCAGGAACGGGCACCGCTTCCAGGCGCGCTTCGACATGAACACCTGGGACCGGGGACAGGATGAGCAGGGCGCGGAAAAATACGACGACCGCCTCTTCGGCCTGGAGATGGACATGAAAATGCCCCGCCAGACCCTCATCGGCAAGGCCAGCATACAGCAGGCCAGGCGCTCCACCATCAACCAGGAGACCGAAACCAAGATCGTCAACCTGGATCACTACTACTATCCCAACCGGGCGCTGCGCATCGATACCATGTTCAATATTTACGATTCGGCCTATCAGTCGGATCAGCCCCTCAACAGTACCAATCAGCCCGACACCACCACCAATCTGGTGCAGCTCTCCAGCTTCGCCTTCTGGCGCCCGCCGGACAGGCCACTGACCATCAGCGGTGGCGTCAGGCTGTATGGACTGGAGGGCGATACCACCGGCAACAGCATCAAGACCAACAACTACAGCGCAACGGGCGGCCTGTTCTACCAGTACACCCGCAACCTGCGCCTGGACGCGAGCTTCAATGTGGTGGGCAGCGACAACGGGGAGGATCAGAATGTGGCCTCCAACCAGCGCGCCGGCGCCCTGTATCAGTCCGATTTGCGCAAGCTGATTTCAGGCATCGTCTATCAGTGGTACAGCCAGGGTACCGTGCAGAACCGCACCACGCGCTTGGTGGACAACCGGAACATGCTGCTGAAGCTGGGGCACAACCTGCAGCGCAACTGGGTGCTGGGCGAGCGCGCCGCCTCCAACATCCGTTTCAGCTTCGATCAGTCCATTTCCGCCGACGAGCAATTCGGCTCCCTGGACACCTCCACCCAGCGCCTCGATCACTCCGGCAGCATTTCCTGGGATCAGGCCGGAGCGAGTGGCACGTCCCTCTTGCAGGTGACCTTGTCTGATGTGCGAAATTTTGGAGATCTCGATAATAATCAACAATTTGCCAATTTCCAGGCGCAGCGCTCCCAGACCCTGAGCCGGCGCAGCTCGCTGACCGGAAATCTCACCGTGCAGTACATCAGAATGGACTTCAACGGCAACGGCGATGATGATAGAGTAACGTCTACGGGGCAGATCAACTATACCCATTCCAGTATATTCGGCGTGCCGCGTCTGCGGTTCCTGTCGGATCTGCGGATCGCGAAGACCGATGTTGCCAACAACGTCGATCGGACCGAGTGGGAGAACCGCCTGAACTATTCCATCGGTTTGCTGGACACGCGTCTGAGCTGGCGCTACTTCAAGCTGCGGGGCAATGGCAGCGGCTCCGAGGATCAGGATTTTCACCTGATCTATTTTCAGGTAATGCGCCGGTTTTAATGGGCAGATGGAAAGAATGGCGTTATAATCTCGCAAATACTTATAAGAAAAGGTAGGAGAGGATCAGATATGGCACTTAAGAACGAGCGTGATTTTGCTTTCAAATCACTTTTGCTTGGTGTGCTTTTGACGCTTGGGTTAATGGGCGTATCCCAGCAGTCGAAAGCCGAATATGCTGATGTTGTCATCAACAACTACGCAGACGCGGCCGGCATGCGGCCAGCGGTATTCCCTCACTGGTTTCACCGCATACGTTTCCGCTGCAAGGTCTGCCACGCGGACCTCGGCTTCAAGTTCAAGGCCGGCGGCAACAAGATCACCATGGCCAAGATCATCGACGGCCAGTTCTGCGGTGCCTGCCACAACGGCGAGGTGGCCTGGTCGGTGGAAAACTGCGCCATGTGCCACTCGGGGATCCCGGGGACTCCCACCCACTTCCATGGCAGCACGCTGCAGCGACTGGTGGCGCCCGCTTACAAGCCGCTTGATGCCAAGAAAGCCTCAAAGAAATAAAGGATGGGGGGAGTCATGAATCATAAAAACAAAATGATGATGCTTTTGAGTTCCGCGGCGCTGGCCATCTTTGCCGTGCTCCAGGCGGGACAAGTGGTGGCCGCCGGGGCGGCGGGAGCGGACAAGCCCCTGATGCTGGCTGAAGTGTCCGCCGCGAACATCTTCAACCGCAATCTGAAGAAGCAGAAGAATCCCAACGCGCCGCCATGGGAAGACGGGATCCACGACACGACCAACGAGGCCACCTTCAACCTCCAGCCCCCGCTGGAAGCCTACAAGGGGTTGCCGAAGACCAGTTTCGGCAACCACGTGGATTGGGTGAAGGCGCTCGATCAGGGGCTGATCAAGCCGCGCTGGGACCGGCTGGATTCCAATGAGGAACCCTTCGTCATGGATCTCGATATCGTGCGGCCGGTAAAGGCGTCCGTGCCCGACGTGGTGTTTCCTCACCGGCAGCATACGGAGTGGCTGTTCTGCTCCAACTGCCATCCGGCCATTTTCATACCGCAGAAGGGAGCCAACCAGATCAACATGTCGGCCATCCTGCTGGGCAAGAAGTGCGGCGTCTGCCACGGCAAGGTTTCCTTTCCCATCGAAACCAAGACATGCAAAAAGTGCCACTCCAAGCCCAAGCCCGCGGATTGGAAGCCGCCCCTCAGCGAGGCGACTTTGAAGAATCCCTGGAAGTAGAGGCGGAAAAGGAGCTGGCGCAACGGTTTGGCTAACAACCCTGGGTTTGACGTAGCAGAATGGAAGTAGATCGTTCCCGCCGGGTGGCCGCCCCGCGCCTGCCCGCAATCATCCTCTCGGTACTGGTCGCCTCCTGCGCAAGCGCGCCGGAGGCCCCGACCGGCGCGCCCGGACAAAGCGCCACCGCCGCTGGGCCGGCGCCCGCCGCGCAACAGCCTGACGGGGCCAAGGCAGAGGCCGCGCCCGCGGCTGAGCCGGCGGCCAAGGCCGAAACAGCGCCCGCGCCTGCCGCCGAGGCGGCCGGGAAGGCGCAGGAAGCCCCGGCCAAGGCGGCGCCCGCCGCCGTGGCGGCAAAGCCGGCGCCCGCGAAACAGGATGCGGCGCCCCGGGTTGTCGAGAAAACGGTCGTGGCGCCCGAGCCCGCGGCCAAGCCCGTGGTGGAGGAAGTGCCTGCCTCGCCCTATACCATCAAGATCACCGCCGCTCTCAAGGATCCTTCACATCCCTTCTATGGCATTGGCCACAAGACGGGCTTTCTGGCCAACGGGATACAGGGCAAGGATCTGATATTCGTGCGGGGCAAGACCTATACCTTCAAGGTCGACACGGGGGTTCAGCACGACTTCTATCTCTCCACCAGCAAGGTGGGGTGGGGCGCGGCCACCTATTCGCAGGGGGTGGAGGGGAATTTCACCTACAAGGGCATCGTCACCATCACGCCCACCAGCGCCACACCCACTGAGTTGTACTATGCCTGCCGCAACCACAAGAACATGGGCGGGCGCATCCATGTGGTCAACGAGGGCGAGGAAGACAAGGTGGTGCTGACCTCCGTGCGGGACGCCGACACCAAGCCCGCCATGCAAAAGGCCGCCAAGCCCCTGGATGAGAACCGCGTCAAGCAGAAGATCGCCTTTGCGGAGATGTTCATCAACCAGTCGCAGGCCGCCAAGCGCATTACGGCCAGCAATCATCCCGAGGCCAATGAAATCTATCAGGGCGCCCGAGGCAAGTTTCTCGATGCCAAGGACGCCTTTGCCAAGGGGCAGCTCGAACAGTCGCTGGCGCTGGTGGATGAGTCCTTACGCCTCATGAGCGAGGCCTCGCGCCATGTGCCCTCGCAGACCAAGGAGGAGGCCGAGCGGGCGCGCTTCAAGGAAATGATGGAAGGGACGCGCACCTTCGCGGATTCCTATCAGCGCAATTTCAAGCGCCTGAGCAAGCAGAATACCGCCAAGAACATCGTCAAGCTGGACATGGACAAGATCAACGCGGAGATGGCCAAGGCGAGGCAATTGGCGGATGACAACAATTATTCCGGCGCCATCGGGGTTTTGACCAAGACGCAGACCGCGCTCACCAATGCCTTGACCGAAATGCTCGACGACGAAACCATGTCCTATGAACTGGTCTTCGAAACACCCAAGGAAGAGTACGAGTATGAGCTGGCGCGTTATGAAAGTTACGAGGAGCTGATACCCATCGCCATCGAACAGAGAAGGCCCCCGCCGGGCACGGTCAACCTCATGAACAAATTCGTGGAGAAGGCCAAGGGTATCCGCGACCAGGCCATACCCACCGCGGCCAAGGGGGATTACAAGACCGCCATTCTGATGTTGCAGGGGGCGACCCACAATATACAGCGCGCCCTGCAGGTCGCGGGCGTCAGGTGAGGGCGGGCGGCCCGGGGCGCTAATCGTTTTGGAGTGAGACTGCTTTCGAAATGTTGAAAGTCGGTAACAGTATATACGCCAGAATGAGCCGGGCGCTTCTCGCGCTGGCGCTGGCGCTGCCCTGCGCTTCCTGGGCCGCCAAGCTCAACCCCGCAGACGAGGCCAGCCCCATCTGGTCGCGGGGCAAGCATTATCAACTCAAGGGGGAAATCGTTCCGATAGCGGAGGATGGTATTCATGATCCGACCAGCGAGGCCGTGAATATCCTGCAACAGCCCCATGAGGCCATGGCGGGTTTTCCCCGTGATTCCCAGGGCATCATCGACTGGGTGAAAGCGCTTGATTCCGGCATCATCAACCCCCGCAAGTCCGTGGATGGCGAGGGCGACATGTTTCCGGTGGATTTCGATATCATTTTCAGGAACACGGCCTCCATGCCCAATGTGCGCTTTCCCCACCGGCAGCATACCGAATGGCTGACCTGCGCCAATTGCCACCCCCTGATATTCATACCGCAGAAGGGGGCCAATCCAGTCTCCATGTCGGCCATTATTCAGGGCGAGTATTGCGGCGTATGCCATGGCAAGGTGGCCTTTCCTCCCACGATGAACTGCGGCAGATGTCACTCCGTACCCAATCAAGTTGGCTTGATGCGCTGACATTGGCACTCCTGTTGACGCTGGCGGGGTGCGCATCGGCGCCGTCGGGGGATCAACCCGCGCGGGAGGGCGGCACGCGGAATGCCCTTTTGTGGGATATCATCGATGGCAGCGTTCTGCGCGGCAATGCCTTTACCGGCCTGGAATACGTGCGTTTCATGCGGCCGGTGGCCGTGGCGGCGCGGGGTCCCAATGTCTATATCGTGGACGACGGCCTCGGCAAGCTTTTCCTCTATGACCGCGACACCCGGGATCTCTCCGTGCTGAAGGATCTGCGCCAGCTCGTCAGCGGGGAAGTCAACGATATCTTCGTCAATCATGATCTTTCCTATTATCTCTCCGACCGCGACGGCGGGCGGGTCCTGCACTTCGACCGGGGAGGAAAGCTGATCCGGGAATTCAAGGACCCGATCAACCTGGGCCGCCCCGTCGCCGTGGTGCAGGATCAGGCGCAGGGATGGATTTATATCGCGGACGGTTTCAATGACGATGTGCTGGTCTATAACCGCGCGGGATTGCTGGTGGGCGCCATCGGCATCCGCGGCGAGGGGCAGGGCAGGCTGCGGGGCATCACGGGCTTTGCACTGGGGCCGCAAGGGTACTATGTGACGACCCGCTACGGTGAGTCCAGGGTTCAGGTTTTTGGTGAAGACGGCGCCTTCGTTCAGGAATTCCAGAAAGACACCGTGACCTTTCCCCTGGCCATCGCAGTAGACAGCCAGAACCATGCCTTCGTGGGTGATTACATGGATAACACCATCAAGGTCTACGATAATGGCGCCTATATCTATTCCCTGGGCATATCCGGGTCCGCGCCCGGCCAGTTCAAGCGTATCACCGACCTGTGGCTGGATGATGGTTTCCTGTACGTGGCCGACAGCCTCAATGGCCGCATTCAGGTTCTGAAGGTGACTCCCGAGTCCCTGCGGAAGGCCAGGACACCGTAGTAACCGTGATCATGCGCGGCGTGACCTGGCTTCTGGTCCTCGTCCTGGCGGGTTGCGCTTCGCCCTCTCCCACACGCATGCAGTTTGAAACCAGCGCGGCGCCCGAGGCCGAGCAGGTATGGCCCCCGCCCCCGGATATTCCCCGTTACCGCTTCGTGGGCCAGTTGACCGGCCAGCAGAATTTTCATGGAGACCGCGATGGACAGGGCATGGGCAAGAAGGTCTTCGGCTGGCTGGTGGGCTTGATGTCGGGCAAGCAGACGCCCGTCGTCCTGCAGCGCCCGCAGAATGGCTTTACGGACAACGAGGGCCGGGTGTTCGTCACGGACGTGAGCCGGGCGGCGGTCTATGTCTTCGATCAGGTGCGCGGGGAGTTGCTGATCTGGGAGATGGCCGGCGCGGGTCTCCGTTTCAGGACCCCGCTGGGCATCATACCCGGCCCGGAAAATCAGATTCTGGTCGTCGATGCCGACCTCGCCCGGGTGGTCAGGCTGAACAGCAGGGGCAAGCCCCAGGGGGCGTTCGGCGGAGAAGTCCTGAAACGGCCCGTGGGCATCGCGCGCGATGCCGGGCGGGGCCTCATCTACGTCTCCGACAGCCAGGCCCACAATATCAAGGTGTTCAATGACAACGGGAAATTTCTGAGGGAGATCGGCCACCGCGGTGAAGGGCTGGGGGAGTTCAATGCGCCCACCTATCTGACTTTTTCCCAAGGACGGCTGTATGTTACCGATACGCTGAACGCCCGCGTCCAGATCTTCGACCGCGAAGGCAAGCCCCTCCGCTCTCTGGGCCGCAGGGGTCTGTTCCTCGGGGACATGCCGCGCCCCAAGGGGGTTGCCACCGATTCCGAGCGCAATATCTATGTGGTGGAATCCTATTATGATCATCTGTTAATATTCAACGACAAAGGGGAGTTTCTGTTACCGATCGGGGGGACGGGAAGTCGTATCGGGGAGTTCTATCTGCCTGCGGGCGTCTGGACGGATGAGCGCGACCGTGTCTACGTTGCCGACTCCTTCAACGGACGCATCATGGTGTTTCAGTATTTGAAAGAGGTTGGGGAAGCGGGATGATGGTTCGCAAGAGGGACGCTGGCAGCGCGATCCTTTTCCTGAGCATGCTGTTGTTGATGGTGGGGGCCGCTCATGCGGAGCTGATCTCCGACATCGCCAACACCAAGCATAATTTCTCCGCCACCATCGAGCCTCAGGGGGTCGACCGGCAGGCGCGCGCCACCACCGAGTCCCAGATCTGCGCCTTCTGCCATACACCCCATGGCGCCACGCCCGAACAGGGTGCTCCCTTGTGGAACCGGCAGTTGTCATCGGCCAGCTACCTGCCCTATACCTCCACCTCCCTGGATGCCACCGACCTGGGGCAGCCGGGGGGGAAGTCCAAGCTCTGCCTGTCCTGTCATGACGGCACCATTGCCCTCGGCGCCGTCAATGTGCTCAACCGCACCGATTTCCGCGGCAGCGATCAGACCGAGCCCGGCAACCGCGTGGATTTCACGGGGCCGGGCATCGGCGCCGATCAGACCATTCCCGAGGGGTTGGGGGAACTGACGGGGTTTACCCGCCGCCTGGGCGTGGATTTGAGTAACGATCATCCCATCTCCTTCACGTACGACAGCGCCCAGGCCATGCGCGATGGGGAACTGTATGATCCGGTCGTCGTGTCTCACATCAATGAACGGACGGCGGGGAGCCCGCCGGCGAGTCCCCAGGGCGACTACCTGCCCCTGGAGGACGGCAAGGTGGAGTGCATCACCTGTCATGATCCCCATATCCGTTCGGATGTGGTGGGAGAAAACGTCAAGTTTCTGCGCGTCAACCGCTTCCAGGCCCAGGCGCCGGTGGACGGCTCATTCAACAGGGACAGCGACATCATCTGCCTGGCCTGCCACGACAAGGACGGTTGGGTGGGGTCCGCGCACGCCCATGTCGGCGTGGGCGATGAACGCTACACCGACGCGGCGGCCGACCTGCGGGAGTTCCCCCGCGATATCCGCGTGTGGCAGGCGGCCTGTCTCAACTGCCACGATCCCCATACGGTGCAGGGCGCGCGGCGCATATTGCGCGAGGGAACCGACGGCCCCGTGTCCACGACTCCGGATGGCGCGCGTTTCAAGCAGGGCGGCAACCCTGCCGTGGAAGAGGTATGCTATGCCTGCCACTCCGCCGATGGCAACACCCTGCAGGGGCAGATCAATCCGGACTCGAATCCCACCTTCGAGGTGCCGGACATCAAGACCGACTTCACCACCATGGCGCGCCACATGCCCATCGCCAGTTCCGACCAGCCGGCGGGAACCGAGGTGCACAGCATCGGCACTGGCAGCGCGGCCCTGCAGGGGGACCGCCGCGGCCAGGACTTCATCGAGGCGCCTGAGAATCTTGGCAAGGGCAATCTCAACAACCGCCACGTGGAGTGCACCGATTGCCACAATCCCCACCGTGTGACGAAGAACCGCCTGTTCAACGCGGACAATACGGTGCCCGACGCCGCGGGGACCCACACGCACGAGGATGGCGTCCCTCATACCAATCTCGCATCGGGCGTGTTGCGCGGCATCTGGGGAGTGGAGCCCGTATTCGGTTCCCCCAGCTTCGGCAGCGAGCCGGTGGCCTTCGAGGTCAAGCGCGGCGATCCCGGAACGGGTGGCAGCACGGCGGTTGAATCTCCCTATCTGACCCGCGAGTACCAGTTGTGTTTCAAGTGCCACTCCAACTATACCTATGACCAGGCGCCCATGCTGGGTTCCTTCACGGGAGGCACGCCACCGGGCACCAACAGCCTGTATCAGTACACCAACCAGGCCATGGAGTACCAGGCGCCCATCGATCACATGGGCGAGGGCACGGCAACCAATTCGGGCGCAGGCCCTGGTTATGAAACCGACAATCATCGTTCCTGGCACCCCATCATACGCGCCACGGGGCGCACGCCGGCCGTGCGCAACGCGGATGCCGAAGTGTGGCGCTCGCCCTTCAATGCCGCCGTGGGCACCCAGACCATGTATTGCACGGACTGCCATGGCTCGCGCACGGCGGGCGATACGGTGGTGCCCGTCAATGGCGAGAACGGCTATCCCTGGGGGCCTCATGGCTCTGATGAGAACTTCATCCTCAAGGGCGCCTGGGACGACCAGACGGGGGAAAACACCACGGACTTTGTCAATGAGAGCAACCCCTCCAACCATCTGTGCTTCCGCTGCCACGATCCCAACCAGTATGCCCGGGATATTCCCCCGGCCAACTGGAACGGCGCGCCGCCTCCCGCCGTGCGCCTGAGTGGTTTCAAGATGGCCACGGGCACCTCGCCCGGCTGTCTGCCCTTCAAGCTCACCAACCTGCATGTGGGGCATGCCAGCTTCGTGACCAACTTCCGTTGCACCTACTGCCATATCGCCATTCCCCATGGCTGGAAGAACAAAGTGTTCCTCGCCAATCTCAATGACGTGGGGCTGGAGGCACCCCTGCTGGCGGGCGAGCCGGGTGCGGGAGGCAGCGCCAGCCAGAGGCAGGTGAGGCTCAATACCACGGCGCGTTATTACAACGGCCCTTACTACAATGGTGCGGCGCTCAAGGTGCGCAGCTTTGCCCGCAGCGGTGAATGGACCCCGGCCAATTGCGGCTCCGCCGGCCCGCCGGGGAATGGCCAGAGCGGTGTGAACTGGATGCTGGGCAGCAACGAGGCCTGCAACAACATCCCATGATTGCCGTGTTGAAGCGCCTGGCCTCCATCCGCCTGACATTGTTGTGGATGGCCCTGCTGGGGATCGGCGCCGCGCTCAGCTACGACAATCCCGTCGATACCCCGGTATGGGTGCTGGTGGTGCCCCTGGCGCTGCTGGGCGTCAATCTGCTGGCCGCCATCATCACCAATACCCGCATCAATCGCCGTGGCGGCCTGTTGATTTTCCACGTGGCCCTGCTGGGAATCGTGGTGCTGGCCGCCTTCGGGCGCCTCACACACATGGAGGCCCATATCGAGCTGGTGGACGGCATGGGGTTTATGCCCGAGCGCCTCATCAATGTGCGTCAGGGACCCTTGCACAGCGGCAGGCTGGATCAGGTGCATTTCATCCAGGGCCCCTATACGGTGGAGTACCGGCCGGGCATGGTCCGCGGACTGACCCACAGCCATGTGCTGATACCCGATGGCGCGGGGGGGTGGGAGCGCAAGGTGGTGGGTGACGACCGCCCCCTGATATTGGAGGGCTACCGGTTCTATACCACATTCAACAAGGGCTTCGCCGCGGTACTGACGTGGATGCCCGACGGGGGGCAGCCGGAGACGGGCACGATTCACATGCCCTCTTATCCCCTGTTTGAATTCCGCCAGGCCAACCGCTGGACGCCCGCTGGCGCCAGCGAGGAGATCAAGTTCTGGCTGCAACTGGAAACAGGGATCGATCCCGAGGGGGCCTGGGTGTTGGACGCCCGCAAATCGCGGGGCACCCTGGTGGTGAGAACCGGCGGGCGGCGGGTGGAGCTGCAGCCGGGCGGGACCGTGCGCCTCGAACATGGAGTATTGCGCTACGATGGCTTGAGCAGTTGGATGGGGTACAAGCTATATTACGATCCCACATTGCAATGGCTATTCATTACGTCCATGCTGGGCGTGCTGGGACTGGGGATTCACTTCTGGAAGAAGTTTGCCAATCATCCCTGGCCCCAGCCCGACGATGGCGGAAAGAGGTCTGAACGTGATGCTTCACGTGGAGGCAAGGCAATCATTGAAGAAGGCAGGGTGATCTGATGGAAGACAAGATGGTGGCGGAAATGCCCTGGTTGTACACGGCGCTTACGGCCTACGCGCTGGCGACGTTCGTCGCCATAATGGGGGTGGCCAGGACCCGCGGAGGCGCGGCGGGCGCGGCGGTGAGCCGCTCCTACGAGCCCCTGGTGCTGGGGTTGATCACCGCGGGTGTGGTGCTGTTTGTGATATCCCTGGCGGAGCGTTGGATCCGTATTGGCCACGGTCCGTTTGTCAATCTGTTCGAACTGCTGGTCAGCCAGTTGTTCAGCCTGGGGCTGGTCTATGCCGTGGCCTACTGGCGCCTGCCCGTCATCCGCCCGTCGGCCATCGTCGTGATGCCCATGATGTGGGTGCTCGGTCTGTGGGTGCTAACGCTCGAGCCCGTGGCCAGTGTCTATCCGCCCACCTATCATAACAAGTGGCTGTGGGCCCATGTGGGATTCGGCAAGTTCTTTCTCGCCTTCTGTCTTATCGGCAGCGGTATCGCGGGCATCATTCTGTTGCGCAAGCTGCCGCGGCTGGTCCCCTTGTTCCGCACCCTGCCGCCCGATGAGGTGCTGGATCACGTGGCATGGCGGTTCATGCTGCTGGCGCTCATTTTCGACAGCCTGATGCTCATCGCCGGCGCCGTGTGGGCCCAGGATGCCTGGGGGCGTTATTGGGCGTGGGACGCCCTGGAAACGTCCTCCTTTCTCAACTGGCTGATGCTGGGGGCGGCCATCCATGCCCGCCTGACCTACCGCATCCCGGTGCATGTGGGAGCCATCGCCATCATAGCCATATTCGTGTTCGCCTTTTTTACCTATTTCGGCACCCCTTTCTACAGCGAGGCCGCGCACAAGGGCGTTATCTGAGGGGAAGGCACCGGCATGAGCAGCGCCATCGGGATTCACAAAACAACCGTCACCTCGTTGTCCTCCGCCATGGTGGCGGTCATGGCGGTGGCCATCATCATGCTGTTCCGCAACATGGAAGTGGATTACTCTCCGAGGGAGATCCGCGAGCAGGTGCCACAGGTAGTGGATCTCGCGGCTCAGCCGCCCGTCCAGCAGGCGCCCATTCAGGATGAGCGCCTGGCCGAGATCAATCTGCGTTTCCAGCAGGCGGTGATCATGCTTCACGCGGGGGAGTTCGAGCATGCCGCCACGGCCCTGCATCGCGTGCTGGAACTGTCTCCCCGCCTGACGGACGCCCATATCAATATGGGCTATGCCTTGCTGGGCATGGAACGTTACAAGGAGGCCGAGTCCTTTTTCAGGTCCGCCACCGATCTCGATCCTTACAAGGCCAACGCCTACTGGGGGTTGGCCGTCGCCCTGGAGCACCAGAACGACTTGCAGGCGGCCCTGGGCGCCATGCGCACCTTCATTCACCTCACGCCCAAGGACAGCCCCTTCGTACGCCGCGCCCGTTCCGCGTTATGGGAATGGGACAATCAACTGGCGCGCGGCCCCCTGCCCGAGGCGGAGGCCCGCTGGCTGAAAGAGGAGGGGGAGAAGTGGGAACAGCGCAACAGCCCGGACCGGGATATGCCGGAGGAGGATGACCTGTCCATCGATGTGCGGCCGGCACAATAAATCAAAAAAAGAGTAAAGATAAAAGATTATGGCGGTGGGACGGTATTCGGGGTTGATCGGGTTGCTGCTGATGCTGGTGGTGCCGCCAGTGGTGCTGGGGACGCCGGCCGACTTTCATGAAGGGAATCATTATCAGCTCGTCGAGCCGCCGCAGCCGGCGCCGCCGGGCGGCAAGGTGGAGGTGCTGGAGTTTTTCTGGTACGACTGCCAGACCTGTTTCATCATCGAACCCGCGCTGCGGCAGTGGCTGGACCGTAACGCCGGCGGGATCGTGTTCAAGCGCATGCCGGCCATAACCGATGAGCGCATGATTTTTCTGGCGCGGGCCTATTATGCCGCCGTTGCCTTGGATGTTCAGGACAAGGTGCATGGTCCCCTGTACGTTGCCATCAACCGGCACAAGCGCAAGCTGGACAGTGAGCAGACGCTGGCCATTTTCTTCCAGGAGCAGGGCGTCAGGCATCAGGCCTTCACCAATGCGTTCAGAAGTAATTTCGTGGCCGTCAAGGTGCGTCAGGCCCGGGTGTTGGGGCAGCGTTACGGCATCCGGGGCGCCCCCACCGTCATCGTCGGGGGGCGCTACCGACTGGATTCCTCCATGGTGCGCAGCGCTGAGGAATTCATCGAGGTATTGGACTATCTGGTGAAAAACCAGCCCTGAAACGGCTCGTTGTGCGCACCACTATGGTGCGGTTTCTGGGTGGCGCGTCATTTACTTGTCATGCCGCCTTTCCTGATGTAACGTATCAAGGGACCATACTAAGAATTATCACAGAGAGTAAACAGGATGTTTCAAGAACGTAGTGGGATTTTATCCGGGGGTGTCAGGCCATGAAGATCTTGATCGCGGACGACCATGCCATATTACGCAGCGGCCTGAGGCAGATTCTCGCGGAACGTACCGATATCGAGCATATCGGCGAAGCGGCAAACGGCAAGGAGGTGCTGCAGAAGATGCGCACCGAGCATTGGGACCTGCTGCTGTTGGATCTTACCATGCCGGAGATGAGCGGACTTGAGGTGCTCAAGGAGGTCCGCCAGCACTGGCCGGATGTGAAGGTGCTGGTGTTGAGCATGCATGCGGAGGACCAGTATGCCATACGTGTGCTCAAAGCCGGCGCTTCGGGCTATATGACCAAGGGTTGCGTGGTGGACGATCTGCTCCATGCCATCGATACCGTGTGCAGCGGGGAGAAATACATCACCCTGTCCGTGGCCCGCAAGCTGGCCAACAGTTTCTCATCGAATTCCTCGTTACCGCCCCATGAGCGCCTCAGCGACCGTGAGTTCCAGATTTTCTGCATGCTCGTGTCGGGGCAGCGCAACGCGGAGATCGGCCGGGAACTGAATCTCAGCGAGAAGACGGTCAGCACCCACCGCAATCGCATCCTTGAAAAGATGAATATGAACAACTTCGCCGAACTCGTCTACTATGCGGTGGAGCATGGCTTCGTCAACAGGCCCACACAGGCAAGCAACGGCCATTCCCTGTAATACTTAGGAGGCCGTCGGACTTAGGATGAATCTA
The DNA here is from genome assembly GCA_015492435.1 of Gammaproteobacteria bacterium. Lineage (GTDB taxonomy): Bacteria > Pseudomonadota > Gammaproteobacteria > SZUA-140 > SZUA-140 > SZUA-140. Next base: position 24,785 of record WGFB01000023.1, read on the forward strand.
CTGCGGCGGCGGTAAATGGGTCCATTTCCCACTCGCCTCGCTACGATCACCTAAGTCCGGCAGCCTTCTAGTCTCCCCCCAGGTTCACGAAGGGCATGGTGGAGAGATAGAGCACGGCGAGGATGACCGCCAGATAGACCAGGACCCGCAGGGGCTGTTCCCTGAGCATGTCCCTAAAGCGCTTGTTTTCGCCTTTCTTGACGGAATCCTCATATGCCAGGCGCGCCCGGGTGGCGCGCTCCGCCTGATACGCCTGGAGCAGGTCCCGGGCCCTGTCCAGGTCTTCCTCGTGACGCACCCACAGGGCGGGCAGGGAGATGCCCCAGTTCCCGGCCGAGGTTTCGTAATACTCGATTTCGTGTTCGTCAAGCAGGCGGCGTATGTCCCGGGCCTCGTCCTCGGGAACGTCTCTCAGTTTGAAGAGCAGGGCGGCCATGTTGCGGTGCTCAGGGGCAAGGGCCGGCAGAGTCTCGGCAGTAAAGGGAGGCGATTTCCGCCACGCGCTTCCGGTTGGCGCCGAAATCCGAGCGTCCCACCCGCGACGCTGAACGGATGTGAATCACGCCCTGTTGCTCATCCAGCCTCAGTTCCAGGTCATCGATGAAACGCCACAAGGGGGTGGCGAATGCCGCGCGCAGATAGCCCGGTTCCTCGGCGATAATAGAGCCGCCGGCCTGCCGCACCGCTTCACGGGCGGCGGCCCAGGACCGCGCGGGTGATTGCCCGGCGGGCAGGGGAGCGATGGCCGCGCTGCCGGGGGTCTCGCTGCTGACGCAGTTGGATGCGCCGGAGCAGGGCAGAAGGCGCCCCTGCTTCACACCCAGAGCGGGCGGGTTGCGGGAGGCCAGAGAGAGGCCTGCCAGGATGAGCACAGGCGCGAGCAACAGCACCGCCACCACCCAGAGCACCGTGGATCTCCTCTTCCTCCGCGTCCCGCTCCTCACTCTGATTTATGGTGGGCCGTCAGGGGAAGCTTGCTTCTTGCGCAGCGGAAGCCCACGTCGCCGAAGTTCATGTCCGGCGGCAGGTCAAAACGGTATGCGGCGCGCTGGAAATAGCGCAGCGTGTAATGCGCCGTACCGCCGCTCCAGCCAACGCCCCGCACCACCTTGTAGCGTTTACCGAAATCCTCGCTGTCGTAATCCGAGCCGGGATAGGGCTGATACCAGTCATAGATCCACTCGGCGACATTGCCCGTCATGTCATGGACGCCATAGGGGGAGGTATCCGTTTCGAAGGCGCCCACCGGCGCAGGCCCTTCATAGAGTTCGCTTTCCCCGTTGTGGGCCATGCCGGGTTTCCATTCATTCCCCCAGGCGAACTCCTGGCCATTGGCGCCGCGCATGGCCTTTTCCCATTCCGCCTCGGTGGGCAGGTGCTTGCCCTTCCATTCGCAATAGGATTCGGCGTCCTGCCAGTTGACGAAGGTGACGGGCAGTTGATCATAGTAGGCGAGCCTGTCCTTGATGGCTTTGATCAATGCCGCCTTGTCCATCTTGCGGGTATCCATGTCGAGGCGGAAGACATTGGCGGCCACCTGGCGCAGCTTCTCCGTGCTGGCCTGTTGCAGTTTGTCCAGGCGCAGGCTGAGCAGGTAGCCATCGCTGATCCAGTGTTCCGGCGGCTGGACATTGACGGCCTTTACGAACTCCAGGTAGTCGCGGTTGGTGACTTCGTATTTGTCAATGTAGTAGTCGGGCAGCTCCATCTGATGTTCAGGGTGCTCGTCCAGGAACCAGGGTTTGGCATTGCCGTAGTGCTCGTCTTCGCCGGGGACCTTGTTGCTGCCCATGATGAACTTGCCGGCGGGAATCAGCACCATTTCGCTGTCGTCCGCCTCCTTGTCGAGCCCGGCCGGGACGCCCGGGCTGAACAGGGCCAGAAGAACCGCCAGCAGCCATGCCCTGGCGCCTGAAAGCCTGTTTGATTTATCGAATTTCATACCACCCTCCCTTGTTATTGATGGCGCGGCCAGTTCAGCCCGCCTTGTTCACCAGAATGCAGGATTCCCGTCCGATTCCTGAATCCGCAAAGTACGCACAGCCGGGTAAAGGAACCTCTGATCAATTCATGAACCGGCGTCTGGCGGCTGAAATGCCCCGGCTCTGCGTTGAAAATCTTGGCAATAGCATGCCATTGCCTGCGCTTTTCGCCTTGATCCGGATCATTTCATCTCGCCATCCATCCGGTCCAGAATTAATCAGAGGTTTAATAAAAGGTCAGGGGTGACCAGGGATCGGTTTCGGCGGTCCCGCCGCGCAGCGGCGGGGCCGCCTGAATACGCCTGATCAGGTCCACCACCTGCTGACGCAGCTCGTCCGCCCGCTCCTTCTTGCCGGCGCTGTAATACAAGCGTTGCAAGCGGGCGATGACATGGCGCAGCTCCTCGTCTCTCCCATGACGCGCTTCCCACCTCTCCAGTCCCTGTTCCAGGGTGTTGGCGCGCAATGCCTCCAGCAACATGGCGATCAAAGGCGGGGCATGGGCGCCCGGCGTTCTCTTCCGAGGTTCCCGGGGGGTGGCCCGCGGCCTTGCGGCCCCGCCACGCCACCAGACCACGCCCAGGGTCGCCGCCCACAGCATGACAAGCACTGCGCTGACGGCCTGCCAGAGGCGGATCTCGCCAGTGCTCCCTGGCGCCCTGTCCGGCGCCAGCGCCGGTCCGGAAATAAAGACCGGCGCCTGCTCCGTGGCAGCGACGGTTTCCTTCACGGTCAGTACCTCACCCTTCAGCTCAAGAATTGTAACAAATCCCTGTCCGGTATCGAAATAGGGCAGGCGGATGTCCGGCGTGGTGATCTCGCCGCTGTCCAGGGGGATGAGGAAGCCATGATAAATGGCGGTGCTGACGGGCTTGTCCGCTTCCTGGAGATCCCCCATCCGGCGCGTGGCCTTTTCCATGTAAATCTTGAGGCGGGGGGAATTGCCGCTGATGGGCAGGTTGTCGGGCAACTGGGCGATGTCGACCGGCGCGGTGAGGGTGATTTCCCACGGAATGGGCTCGTTCTGGCGGAAAGCCTCGCCGTCAAAGCGCTGTGTCAGGGTGGGCGCGCCCATGAGTATGCCGGGGGGCACGCCTTCCGGCAGCGGCCTGCTTTCGAGGATGGTGGACGTGAAGGGCAGGCGTATCTTGTCGCCGTTGGCCGTCTCGACCCAGATGTCCGGAAAGTCGATGGTGACCGGGTGGCCATCCAGTGGGGCGATGCTCCACAGGCTGCGCGTAACCGAATAGCGCATGCCGTCGATGCTGACCTGGCTTTCCGTCTGGGGAAGTTTGGATAGCCGTACCTGGAGCGGGGTGGTTTCGATCTTGCCGCCCAGGCGCGCATCCTTCAGAGCCACGCGGTGATACAGGTCCAGATAGGCCAGGGTGGGCTCCCCGGCCCAGACGCTGGCCTGGGTCGTGCCGCTGCGCGCGAACACTGGGGGCGTCTTGTCCGCCCTGGCGGGCATGACCTGGAGGGTGATGGCCTCGCTGCGCAGCCCATCCACGCTGAAGGGCGGGATGGTCAGCGCGCCGCTGCGCCTGGGGAACAGGGTGACGGTGATGGACGACGTGGACCGTCCCCGGTTGCGGAAGACGTTGTAGTTGTGGGCGGCCTGGGGCGTGCCCAGTTCGAAGTCCGCGCTCAGCAGGGTCAGATCCACGTTGGGGGATTCCCCCTCGGCGCGCAGGCGGGTTTCGCTGTTGAGCAGGGAGAGCTTGAAGACGACGAATTCGTCCTGGTACAGGGTCCTCCTGTCCACGCTCGCGCTGAGGGTGGCGGCCATGGCCGGGGCGCAGAGCAGCAGGACGGTCAGCGCCAGGGAGGCGCTGAGTATTCCCCGGGGCATACGGTTTCCAGACGAGGCAAGGCCCCATTGCTCATCGTTTCCATGCACCATGCGAACGCTCATCGCTACCAGGGTTTCTCCACCAGGGTCCTGCCGTAGCGGGCATCCTGCTCGCCGATGCGCAGGCGCACGATCATCCCGGCCTGGTCGGCGGCCGGCGGCAACAGGAAGCTTTGCAGGGTGCGGTGTTCACCACCGCCCGCGATGGCGGCGCCTTCAGGGGGCGGGTTTTCTCCCGCCTGTCCCCGGCGTTGCGCCCCCTGCTGGCGATGGGCGCCGTCGAAGCGGTATTCATCGCCGCGCGCCGGGGTGCGCTGCTTACCGCCTTGTCCCGGCATGGGGGACTCTGCCGTGGGAGGCGTGGCGAGGTCCTGCCGCTGCCGGGCCTGCTCGACCAGGTTCAGGTTGAGGGTGGCGCGGGGATAGTTGTCCTGCCACCGCAGGGCCGCGCGGTAGGCGCGGGCCGCCGCGTCCAGGCGTCCCTGGCGCGCCAGGGCATTGCCCAGGTTGTAGGCGGCGCGGGCCCGCTGGGCGTCGTCGCCGGCGAGCTGCCGCGCTTCCTCGAAGGCCGTCGCGGCGCGTTCCCATTGCCGCAGGCGGTAGGCCGCCGCGCCGCGTCCCATGGCGGCGCGGAAACCGCCGAGGGACTGGTAGAGTTCGGCGGCGCGTCCGTCGTCCCCGGCCTGCAGGGCCCGGTAGGCCTGCAGTTCCTGCCAGGGCGTGGCCTGGGCCGGGCGCGGCAGGGGGGGGAGGGCGAGGAGCAGGATCATGACGGCCGCGCCGCTCATGCGCCGTGCGCCCCATCCCAGGAACAGCAGCAGGCCCGCGGCCAGTATCCAGGGATAGAGCGGCCGGTCATTCTGGCGCCGCGCTTCGGGATAGGGATTGGCGCGCGCCAGTTCCCGCAGGCCGGCGAACAGGACATCCCAGTCCCCGTCCCCGCCTTGCATGGGGGCGTAGCGCCCCCCCGAGCGTTGCGCCAGTCCCGCCAGCAGCGCCCCGTCGAGGCGGGAAATGACGGTGACGCCTTCATGACGCAGGAACTGGCCCCGCGCATCGTGGACGGGGCCGCCCGCGCGGGTCCCGACGCCCAGGGCATAGACGGGAATGCCCCGGGCCGCGAGACGCGCGCCGGCCTGCAGCACGCTGTTCCGGTCATGGCTTTCGCCATCGCTGACCACCAGGATGGCGCGGCCGCCCTCGCGGCTGCCGGCCAGGAGCTGGCCCGCCATTTCCAGGGCCTGGGTGAGATTGGAGCCCTGCTGGCGGGTGAGCCGGGTGTCCAGGGCATCGATGAAGTGGCGCACCACCGGATAGTCGCTGGTGAGCGGCAGCAGGCGGTAGGCGTTGGCGGAGTAGGCCAGCAGGGCCACCCGCTCGCCGCGCAGCCGCGCCAGGAAGTCGTGCAGTTCGAAGCGCGCCCGCCGCAGGCGGTCGGGCAGCACGTCGCGCACGTTCATGGAGGGGGAGATGTCCACGATGACGGCGATATCAGCGCCCTGCCTGACCGCCGGGCCGGGCGTTCCGTCCCGCTGATGGGGACCGCTGAGGGCCAGGATGGACAGTACCCAGGCCGCCACGAAGAGGCGGGAATAGCCCGCCCTGCGCGCGTGCCCGGCCCGCACCATCCAGCGCCACAGGTGGGGCGGGACCAGGGCGCCCAGGCGCTGGCGGTCGCGCTGCCGCAGCAGGCGCCACGCCAGCCAGGGCAGGGGCAGGGCGAGCAGCCACCACCCTTGCGAGAAATACACTTGCGCCAGCCCGTCCATCATGTGGGAAGAATCCTGCGCCGCTCCGTCTCGGCCCATGCCAGCAGGGCCACCCCGGCGAGCAGGGGCAGCCAGTACCAGTCCTCGCGGTAGGCATGGGCCGGGTCGCGCATGAGGGTGGGGGCCAGGCGGTCGATGTCTTTCAGGATGCGCGCCATGTCCTGGGGGCTGGCGGCGCGGTAGAAGCGCCCGCGGGTGTCCGCCGCCAGGCGCCGCAACAGGGCCTCGTCGGGCGGCAGGGTGACGACCTCGGGTTTTTCCACCGGGCCGCGGGGAAACAGCACCTTGCCGTCGCTGCCGATGCCGATGATGAAGGTGCGGATGCCGGCCTCCCGGGCCAGGCGCGCGGCGGCGGCCGGGGTGATGTCGCCCGCGGTGTTGGCGCCGTCCGTCATGAGCACGAGGATGCGCGATTCCGGCGGCATGACCCGCAGGCGCTCCACGGCCAGGGCGATGGCCTCGCCCAGGGCCGTCTTCTCCCCGGCCAGGCCGGCGCGGATATCGTCGATGAAGGTGTTCAACAAGGCGCGGTCGCTGCTCATGGGGGCGAAGGTCAGGGCGTCGTCGGCGAACAGGACGATGCCCATGCGGTCGTGCTCGCGGCGGGCGACGAAGGCCTTGAGGTGCTGCTTGAGGAGGTCGAGGCGGCTGACGGGCTGGCCGCCGCGGCTGAAGTCCTGGGCGCGCATGGAGCCGGAGATGTCGATGGCCAGCAGCAGATCGTGGCCCTGGCGGATGGCGGGGTGCTCGAAGTCCCACCACTGGGGCCGCGCCAGGGCCAGGATGAGCAGCAGGCAGCCCGCCAGCCAGGCCCAGGGCACGGGGCGGCGTCCCTTATCCTGCATCAGGCCGGCGATGAGGGTGGCCTGGGGATGAATGATGGCGGGCGCGGCGCGGTGCGGCGCGCGGCGCAGGGCCGCCAGCCAGCCCCTGTCCGCCAGTATCCACAACAGAAAGGGCATGGGAAGCAGCAGCATCCACCAGGGCTGGGCGAGGGTCAGCATGGCGCCTCGTCCTTTCCAGCGGCCAGCCAGCGCCGCACCCGCTCGAAGAGCCGGGGGTCGATGGGCGCCGCGTCGCGGCGGTAGCGGGCGCGCTGGAGCAGGTCGACGGTCTCCCGCCAGGCATCCTCTTCATGGCGCAGGGGGGCCGGGCACTGGGGCGAGAGACGGGGCAGGGCCAGCCCCAGGCGCAGGATCACCGCGAGGCGGTAGGCGGTCTCGCGGTCCGTCAGTTCCCGGGCGCGCCAGCGCGCCTGCAGGCGGTCGAGTTCTCCGCGGGCATCGGGCGGCGGAAGTGGCGCGGCCTGTTTCCGGGCGCGCGGCCGGCGCCACCACCACGCCAGGAGCGCTGTCAGGACGGCGATCAGCAGGGTGGCCCACAGCCAGGTCCAGTCCGGTGGCGGCGGCATCTCGATATCGGCCATGCGGCCGAGAAGGGCCTCAGTATCCTGCATGGGCCGCCTCCAGTTGGCCGAGGGTGTCGCGGTGGGTGGCGATACGGGTGAGGGTGACGCCGCAGCGCTGGAGAAGCCGCGCCAGGGCCTGCCGGCGCTCCGTCATGGTTCTGCCGTAATGGGCGCGCAGCGCCGCATCATGGGTGTCGACGGTGAGCGCCGCGCCACCGCCGGGGGGGCACAGCCGCAGGACCCCGGCGTCTTCCAGGGATTCCTCGCCCGGATCCCACACCTGCAGGGCGTGGGCGGCGCAGCTCCCGCCGAGGTTCCGCAGGAGGGGGGCGTGGGCATCCGTGAGGCCGTGAAAGTCGCTGATGAGGCACAGGTCCATCCCCGCCTCGATCCTCTCGGCGAGGACAGGCAGGTGGGTGGCGAGTGAGTCGTTCCGCGCGGCCGAGGAGACGGCCGCGGGCGCGGCGGCGGCGTACAGCAGGGGGAGCACCCCGTTGGTCGTCGTGGCAGGCGGGAAGAAGCGGATGCCGTCGCCGATGATGGCGCCGGCCACGTGCTCGCGGGCCGCCAGGGCGCTGAAGGCGAGGATGGCGGCGCAGCGCGCCGCGGTGGCGGCCTTCAGTTCCCTGCGGGTGCCGAAGAACATACCGGGGTGGCGGTCCACGATGAGGAACAGGCGCCGTCCGCGCTCGTCGAGGAAGACCTTGGAAATGGCCCGGCCGCTGCGCGCCGTGGCGCGCCAGTCCATGTGGCGGATGTCGTCACCGGGCTGGTAGGGGCGGCTGTCGTGAGGCTCCATGCCCTGGCCGCGGAAAAAGCTCGCGAAGGGGCCGGCATGGGGCGCGCGCGTCTTGTGCCGGTTGCGCTGCCATTTTTCCATGACCCGCCACTGGAGGGCCTCCAGTTCCTTCGTTGACAGCAGCGGCGGATTGCTCGCGGTCTCGGTAATCATGGGGCGGGCACGGTCTCCACGATGCGCGCGACGATGTGTTGCGGGGTGATGCCCGCCGCGCGGGCGGCGAAACTGGGCGCGATGCGGTGATTCAGGGCGTCGCAGGCCAGCTCCACGATGTCGTCCGGGGTGACGAAGTCGCGGTCGTGAAGGAAGGCGCGCGCGCGGGCCGCCTGGGCCAGGGCCAGGGTGGCGCGGGGCGAGGCCCCGCGGCTGATCCATTCGCCCAGCTCCGCATCCCGTGCCGCCGGGTCGCGGGTGGCGCCCACCAGGGCGATGATGTAGCGCTCCAGCATTTCGTCCATGTAGATACCGTCGATGGCCTTGCGCGCCCGCAGCAGGGTTTCGGCGCTCATGGCCGGCGCGGGCGGAGGTTCTTTTTCAGGCGCCTGGCGGCGCGCGTGTTCACGGTGGAGTATGGCCAGTTCTTCCTCGGGAGTAGGGTAGTCGATGTGGACCTTGAGGAAGAAGCGGTCCAGTTGGGCCTCGGGCAGGGGGTAGGTGCCTTCCTGTTCGAGGGGGTTCTGGGTGGCGATCACCATGAACACCGGGGACAGTCCGCGGGTCTGGCCACCCACGGTCACCTGGCCTTCCTGCATGGCTTCCAGGAGGGCGGACTGCACCTTGGGCGGGGCGCGGTTGACCTCGTCGGCGAGGACGATGTCGCTGAACACCGGCCCTTCCACAAACTGGAAACGGCCTTCCTGGGGCAGGAAGATGTCGCTGCCGGTGAGGTCGCCGGGGATCAGGTCCGGCGTGAACTGTATGCGCTGGAAGCGCAGCGCCAGGCCGCCTGCCAGGGCGCGCACGGCGCGGGTCTTGGCCAGCCCGGGAACGCCCTCCAGCAACAGGTGGCCGCCGCTCAGGACGCCGATGAGCAGGCGCTCAATCAGGTTTTTTTGTCCCACGATTTCGCCCGCGAGGTGGCGTTCCAGCTCAACAAACTGATTTTTCATGAGTATTTTAAGATTTTTCTGTAAAATTTATGATATCCGCACTAGCGTGAATCCGGCCACCTGCGTTATCATCACAGGGTCGTATATATTATCAGGAATTAGTGATGCGGTAGTGAGGTGGGCGCAGGACGCTATTTCAGCGAATTGGCGACAAAAATGATGATATAGCCAATCGATCGGCATTTCTCGGAACCCCCAATTTGATAGACGGCAGGAATTGCGTGGCCTGGACGTGAGGTCCGGGCCGGTTTGTGTTTCATGGAAAACAACTCGTCATGTTACAAAGATACCCCTTCGCCAGCGGCGTGACGGCGCTGAGGACGGAGCGCAATGCTGGAGGCCGTTGACCTGGCAGCCGTGCGCGGCGACAGGCGGCTGTTCTCGGGCATCGGTTTTTCGCTGCGGCAGGGTGAACTGCTGCATGTGACGGGTGTCAATGGAAGTGGGAAGACCACTTTGCTGCGCATGTTGTGCGGACTCGTCGTCCCCGAGGCGGGAGACGTTTTGTGGGAGGGGAAGAATATCCGCTCGGAGCGGGAAGCCTACCTGCGCAACCTGCTCTACCTGGGACACCTGGGCGCCCTCAAGGATGACTTGACGGGGATTGAGAACCTGCGGGTCGCGGAGACCCTGGCGGGGGAGCCCATCAGCGAGCGCCAGGCCCTGGACGCCTTGCAGGGGGTGGGGCTGAATGGCCATGAGGATCTGCCCGTCAGGGTGCTGTCGCAGGGGCAGCGGCGGCGGGTGGCGCTGGCCCGTCTGGCCCTGTCTCGGGCCAGGCTGTGGATTCTGGACGAGCCGTTCACGGCCCTGGACAAATCCTCGGTCGACGCCTTGCGGGCCAGACTGGAAGGCCACCTGAGCCTGGGGGGGATGGTGATCCTGACCACGCATCAGGAGATCGAGATCGATGCCGCGGTCATGAAACAGGTGGCGCTGGGCTGATGCTGTCCGTGCTGCTGTGCATGATGAGGCGCGACCTTGTCCTGGCGGTGCGCCGTATGTCGGACGTGCTGACCACGTTGTTTTTTTTCATCATCGTGGTCAGCCTGTTTCCGCTGGGCATCGGGCCGGAGGTGGAAATCCTGCGCCTCATCGCCCCCGGGGTGGTGTGGGTGGCGGCCATTCTGGCCTCCATGCTGGCGCTGGGGCGGCTGTTCGAGGGCGATTACCGCGACGGCACCCTGGAACAGATGCTGCTGGCGCCCCAGCCCCTGTCGGTGCTGGTGCTGGGCAAGGTGCTGGCCCACTGGGCGGTGAGCGGCCTGCCCCTGGTGCTGATGGCGCCCCTGCTGGGCCTGCAGTTCGGGATGACGGTGGAGGGGTTGGGCGTGCTGCTGGTTTCACTGGTGCTGGGCACCCCGGCCATCAGCCTTATCGGCGCCGTGGGCGCGGCCCTGACGCTGGGGGTGCGCGGCGGTGGCGTGCTGGTATCCCTGCTGGTGCTGCCCCTGTACATCCCGGTGCTGATATTCGGCGCCGGGGCGGTGGAGGCCAGCGTGACGGGGCTGGGCGCGGAGGCGCACCTGTCCCTGCTGGGGGCGATACTGGCCCTGGCCCTGTGTTTTGCTCCGTGGGCCACGGCGGCGGCATTGCGCATTTCGTTGGATTGATGGATTGAAAGTGATGAGCAGGTAATGGCATTGGCAGGAATAAACTGGTTCAAGTATTCGTCTCCGGCTTCCTTCTATCCCCTGGCTGGTAAGATGATGCCCTGGTTCGCGGGCCTGGCCACGGTGCTGACCGTGGTCGGCCTCTATATGAGTTTTTTCGTCGCGCCGACGGATTACAAGCAGGGCGAAGCCTACCGCATCATGTTCATCCACGTGCCCGCGGCCTGGATGTCCATGTTCATCTACGTGGTGATGGCCGTCTATGCCGCCCTGGGTCTGATTTTCAATACCCGCCTGTCGGCCATGATGGCCAGCTCCCTGGCGCCCACCGGGGCCATGTTCACCTTTCTCGCCTTGTGGACCGGCGCTCTGTGGGGCAAGCCCATGTGGGGCACCTGGTGGGTGTGGGACGCGCGCCTCACCTCGGAATTGATCCTGCTGTTTCTCTACATCGGCTTCATGTCCCTGGAGGCCGCCATCGACGATCCGCGCCGCGCCACCCGCGCCAGCGGCCTGCTGGCCATCGTCGGCGTGGTGAACGTGCCCATCATCTATTTCTCCGTGCAGTGGTGGAACACCCTCCATCAAGGCGCCTCCATCAGCCTCGACAAAGCGCCCAGCATGGCGACCATCATGCTGGTTACCATGCTGGTGATGACCCTGGCCTTCTGGATGTACACCATCGCCATCGTGCTGTACCGTGTGCGGTGCGAGATACTGGAGCGCGAGCGCCACAGCGAATGGGTGACGGAACTCATGGAGGAACGCAAGTGAGCCTATCCGAATTTCTTTCCATGGGGGGATACGGGGGCTATGTATGGGGATCATACATTGTCACGGCTCTGCTCATTGCCGCCGAGATCATCTGGGTGATCCAGCGGCGCAAGGTTCTGTTGAAACGCCTGGCTCGCATGAGCCGCCTCACGAAAGGTTAGTCGTATGAAACCAAGACACAAGCGTATGTTGTTTATCGTAGGGGGAGTGGTTGGCATCGGTATTGCCGCCGGGTTGATTCTGAATGCCTTCAACAGCAACATGGTGTTTTTCTTCAGTCCCACCCAGGTGGTCGACAAGGAGGCGCCCCAGGGGCGCAACTTCCGTCTCGGCGGCTTGGTGACCGTGGGCAGCGTGAAGCGGGAGGACGATGGCCTGACGGTGCATTTCACCGTTACCGACAATCTGAACACCATTCCCGTGGTGTACTCCGGCATCCTGCCCGACCTTTTCCGCGAGGGCGAGGGCGTGGTGGCCCAGGGGCGGCTGGACGAGGACGGCATCTTCCGGGCGGAGGAAGTGCTGGCCAAGCATGATGAAACCTATATGCCGCCGGAAGTGGCGGAAGCACTGGAGAAGGCCAAGGAGGCGGGAGGAAATCCTGCCCCGCAAAACATGCCCGCGGGCAATGGAGGGAGTATCTGATGGTACCTGAGATTGGACATTTTGCACTCATCATGGCCTTGGGGATGGCCGTCATACAGGGCACCATTCCCCTTATCGGCGCGCAACGCGGACTCCATGCCTGGATGGCGGTGGCCCGTCCCGTTGCCCAGGGGCAATTCGTCTTCGTGGCCATAGCCTTCGGCTGCCTGACCTATGCCTTCATCGTCAATGATTTTTCCGTGCTGTACACCGCCAGCCATTCCAACTCGGCGCTGCCCCTCCAATACCGCATCTCCGGGGTCTGGGGTGGGCACGAAGGCTCCCTGTTGCTGTGGGCGCTGATGCTGACGGGGTGGACCCTGGCCGTTTCCGTCTTCAGCCGCAGGCTGCCGGAAGACATGGTGGCGAGGGTGATCGGGGTGCTGGGCCTGGTTTCCATCGGCTTTCTGCTGTTCATGCTGCTTACCTCCAATCCCTTCGAGCGCCTGTTGCCGGCGGCACCCGACGGACGCGACCTGAACCCCCTGCTGCAGGATCCCGGCCTGATTTACCATCCGCCGCTGCTGTACATGGGCTATGTGGGATTCTCCGTGGCCTTTGCCTTCGCGATCGCCGCGCTGCTGGGCGGGCGCCTCGATGCCGCCTGGGCGCGCTGGTCCCGCCCGTGGACCACGGTGGCCTGGCTGTTTCTGACCCTGGGCATCGCGCTGGGAAGCTGGTGGGCCTACTATGAACTGGGCTGGGGCGGCTGGTGGTTCTGGGATCCGGTGGAGAACGCCTCCTTCATGCCCTGGCTGGTGGGGACGGCCCTGATCCATTCCCTGGCGGTGACGGAGAAACGGGGCTGTTTCAAGAACTGGACGGTGCTGTTGGCCATCATGGCCTTTTCCCTGAGCCTGCTGGGCACCTTCCTGGTGCGTTCCGGGGTGCTCACCTCGGTGCACTCCTTCGCGGCGGATCCCACCCGCGGGGTGTTCATTCTGGGTTTCCTGGTCGTCGTGGTGGGCAGTTCCCTGCTGCTCTATGCCATGCGCGCCCCCAGGGTGGGGCAGGGCGGCGCCTTCCAATTGGTTTCCCGCGAATCCTTCCTGCTGGCCAATAATACCCTTCTGGTAGTGGCCGCGGGCAGCGTGTTGCTGGGCACCGTCTATCCCCTGGTGCTGGATGCCCTGGGCATGGGCAAGATATCCGTGGGGGCGCCCTATTTCGAGTCCGTGTTCGTGCCCCTCATGGTGCCTCTCATTTTCCTGATGGGCATCGGGCCGGTGGCGCGCTGGAAGAGCGCCAGCATCCCTGACCTGGTGGTGCGCCTGCGCTGGGCTTTCGGCGCGGCGGTGGTGACGGCCCTCATCCTGCCCTTCGTCATGGGGAACTGGACGCCGCTCATCAGTCTCGGGCTGTTGCTGGCCTTCTGGATCATCGCCACCATCTTCGTCAGCATCGCACGCCGCTACCGCCGCAACGTGGAAATCGGACGGCCCGGCTTCGCCGGCATGTCGTCCAGCTATTTCGGCATGCAGGTTGCCCATCTGGGGGTGGCGGTATTCATTATCGGCGTCACACTGGTCAGGGGATACGAGGTGGAGAAGGACGTGCGCATGGACGTGGGGGACACGGCCACCATTGGCGCCTATTCGTTCCGCTTCGATGGCGTGGCGGACACCCGCGGGCCCAACTACCGGGCGACGCGGGGGTTTTTCCAGGTTACCAAGAACGGCGAGAACGTGATCCAGCTCAACCCGGAGAAACGCGTCTACAATGTTCAGACCATGCCCATGACGGAAGCGGCCATCGATACCGGCTTCTTCCGCGATCTCTATGTTTCCCTGGGTGAGCCCGTCAGCGGCGGCGCCTGGAGCGTGCGCATCTATTACAAGCCCTTTGTCAACTGGATCTGGGGCGGCTGCGTGTTCATGGCCCTGGGCGGCCTGCTGGCCGCTTCCGACCGCCGCTACCGCATTGCCGTGCGGGACAAACTGGGCAAGCGGGGCAAGCGCGAACGGGCGGGCGAGGCGCCGGCCGCCAAACCTTCCCTGGCAACCGAGAGCGGCAGCTCATGACCCGCACCATACCCCTCGTGGTATTCGCCGTGCTGGTGGTGTTCTTCGGCGTGGGCCTGCTGCTGGATCCCTCCAAGGTGCCGTCGCCCCTGATCGACAAGCCGGCCCCGGCCTTCACCTTGCCGCAGTTGCACGACGCATCTGCGACCATCTCCAACAGCGACATGCGGGGCAAGGTATGGCTGTTCAACGTGTGGGCTTCCTGGTGCGTCGCCTGCCGCCAGGAACATCCCCTGCTGGTGGATCTGGCGCGCCGCAACATCGTGCCCATCGTGGGCCTGAACTACAAGGACGAGCGGGCGGCCGCCATCCGCTGGCTGCAGGATCTCGGCGATCCTTATACGGTGAGCGGACATGACATCGAGGGACGGGTGGGCATGGATTACGGGGTCTATGGCGTGCCGGAAACCTATGTCATCGACAAGCAGGGCTTCATCCGCTACAAGCAGATCGGCCCCATCAGCCCGGATGTTCTCAACAACGACATTTTGCCTCTAGTGGAGAGACTGCAGAAAACATGAACAGAAGCGTGGTATCGGATGCCGGGAGCGGGGTGGCGTTTTCATCCCGCGCTGCCTTGTGGATGGGAGTCGTGCTGGGCTTGTGCCTGCTGGTGACAGGCCGGCACGGACTGGCCGGGGAGGCAGAGCCCCTGATCGCCGATCCCGTCATCGAGGCGCGCATGGCGGCTCTGAGCGAGGAGTTGCGATGCCTGGTGTGCCAGGGGCAGTCCATTGCAGGATCGGACTCCGATTTTGCCAAGGACGTCAGGCGCGAGATGCGCACCATGATGGAGAACGGGCGCTCCGATGCCGAGGTGGTTGAGTTTCTGGTGCAGCGATACGGGGATTTCATTCTTTTCCGGCCGCCTGTCAAGGGCGCGACCCTGCTGCTGTGGCTCGGTCCCTTCATTCTGCTCGCGATTGCCGTGGCGGTGCTGGTCATCAGCCTGAGGCGCCGCGGGCGGCGCGCCGCCGCTGTAACGCTCAGCAGCGAGGAACTGCACCGCGCAGAGTCCCTGCTGGAAGAGAAGGGCGACAGGAAGGACAGCTAGCTGGCGCGCACCGGAAAGGCTATTTTGCCTCCGCCATGATCTGATTTGATTCCAATGAGAAAGCATACGGGAGACTCTCTGGCATGACAGTTTTTGTAGCCGCTGCGCTGCTGATCGTGGTTGCCGCGCTGATATTCGTGATTCCCCCCTTGTTACAGAAGGGGCGGTACAAGGGCGTGGATGAAGAGCGCAGGGTCCTCAACATTTCCGTTTACCGCGATCAGTTGGCGGAGCTGGAGCGTGACCGGGAGAATGACGCCATCAGCGAAGAACAATACGAACAGGGCAGGCTGGAGCTGGAAAAACGCCTGCTGGAGGATGTGGGGGATGCACAAGGCGCTGACGAGGGCCGGCATGCCGCCAAGGAACGGCCCTCGCCGGTGCCCGCCATTGCCGTGGGTGTTTTTGTGCCGGTGTTCGCCGTGGGTGTTTATCTGGCCTTGGGAACCCCCGCGGCCCTCGACCCCGGGCAGGCGCAGGGGCCGCGCATCACCGCGGAGATGTCCGATGAGCAGATCGCGGACCAGATCAATCTCATGGTGGCCCAGCTTGCCAGCCGCCTGGAGGACGATCCCACCGATGCCGAGGGATGGGCCATGCTGGGGCGCTCCCTGATCGCCCTGGAACGTTTCGACGAGGCCCTGGCCGCGCTGGAAAACGCCACCCGCCTCAATGACGGGGACGCCCAGCTGTTTGCGGATTACGCCGATGCCCTGGCCATGGCCGGCGGCCAGTCCCTGGAGGGCCGTCCCATGGAACTGATCCGCAGGGCGCTGGAAATCGATCCCGCCAACCAGAAGGCCTTGTGGCTCGCCGGCACGGCGGCCTATGAGCGGGCGGATTTTGAAGAGGCGCTGCGGTATTGGGAGCGTCTCTATGAACTGGTGCCCCGGGATTCCCAGGCCGCGAGAAGCATGGAAAACAATATCGCCGAGGTGAAGTCCCTGCTGGCGGGGCGGGATCCCGCCGCCGTGGACGAAGTGGCGCCGGATCCCGGGGCAACGCCATTACCCGCCCCGGCGCAGGCCGCGGCCGATGGCGCCGGAATCGAAAGACTGGATGGGGTCGTGTCTCTGGATGGCGCCCTGCGTGACCAGGTGGATGCCTCGGATACGGTTTTCGTCTTTGCCCGAGCCCCGCAAGGGCCCCGCATGCCCCTGGCCGTGATTCGCGCCCAGGTCAAGGATCTTCCCCTGCAATTTACCCTCGATGACAGCACGGCCATCAATCCCGCCATGAAACTGTCCATGTTCTCCCAGGTGGAAGTGGTGGCGCGCATTTCCCGCTCGGGCGATGCCACGCCCAGGAGCGGGGACCTGCAAGGGAGCAGCGGCGTCGTGGCCGCGGGCGGAAAAGCGGATATCGTGGTCGACGAGGTCTTACCATAGGGCGTGACAGGGCGTAGAGGGTGTGAGGAGGACTGCATGGTCTTGCATCGTTCCTTCGCCCTTGCCGTTCCGCTTATAATGTTGATGCTGGCGCTACCTGGCTGTGACCAGACCGCGCCGCCCGACAGGCTGGTAGAGGGCCGTCCATTTCCTCCACTGGTGCTGACAGGATTCAATGGCGAGCGCCAGCCCCTGGACGAGTACCGGGGGAAACTCGTTATCCTGAATATCTGGGCCACATGGTGTCCGCCCTGCCGGGCGGAACTGCCCAGTCTGGACCGCCTCAATGAGGCGTTGGATCCCGGGAAATTCGTGGTGATCGGCCTCTCGGTGGACAGTGACCGCGACATCGCGCTGGAATTCTATCGCGACAGGGGCATACGCTTCACTTCCTTCATCGACCCGGATGGGGAGATCAGCAAGGGGTTGCTGGGGATCCGCGTTTATCCGGACACCTTTTTGATCTCACCTCAGGGCAGGCTGATCCGCCGTATAGTCGGTGAGCGTGTTTGGGACGATCCGGCCATGATCGAGGCCCTGAACAAGGCCTATGCGGGCGATACGGCCTCCCTGGAGAATATTTAGACTGGAGAGGAATGCAAGATGAAATGTTTGAAAGCAGGATTGCTGGCGGTGGCCGGGCTGATGCTGGCCTGGAGCGGCCTGGCCAGCGCCGCGGACGCCATTAATGGGGGCAAGCTCTATGCCCGTTATTGCGAGAACTGCCATGGCGGCGACGGCGCCGGGCGGATCCCTGGCGCGCCGGACTTTTCCCGGGGGGAACGCATGTTGCAGCCTGATTCCACACTCGTGGACAGCATCAAGAACGGCATGGGCATGATGCCCGCCTACCGGGGCCAGTTGACCACCAAGGAACTCTTCGATCTCACCGCCTATCTGAGAACCCTGCGAAGATGAGCACGCCCCGCGCTGTCCTGGCCTGCGTGGTTCTGCTCCTGGCGGGCGGCTGCTCCGATTCCCCGCAACAGGCGGCCGCCCCCGCCGTGGGAACGGTTGTTTCGGGGGAGGAACCCCGGCCGGCCGCGCAAGTCCCTCAGGCGCGCCTGCCCGGGGTTCTGGAGACCTTCAGGGTGGGCGACAATGTCTATGTCCGTTCCCTGGCCGTTGACAAGGCCCGCAACAGCCTGTGGGTGGGCACTTCCCTGGGGGTGCACGAGGTCGACCTGGAAACCCGCGACGTGAAGGCTACCTATACCCGCAAGGACGGACTGGCCAATGAATACATCTTCGCCATTCTCGTGGACGGGCAGGGCAATAAATGGTTCGGCACCAACGGCGGAGGCATCACCCGCTACCGGGATGGCCAGTGGAAGACTTACTTTCCCATGCATGGCCTGGCGGACTACTGGGTCTATGCCTTTGCCGAGCAACCCGATGGCAATCTGTGGATCGGTACCTGGGCTGGGGCGAATTTCTTCGATCCCGCCAGCGAGGCATTCACCACCTATTTCGATGAACTGGTCAACGAATGGGTGTACGGGGTGGATATCGACGCCCGGGGGCGGGTGTGGCTGGGAACCGAGGGCGGCATTTCCATGTACGACGGCGCCGCGTGGAAGTCCTGGACCCACGAGGATGGCCTGGGCGCGCCCAATCGCGAACAACTGCCCATCAGCACCAACACCGGCCTGGGCACCCGCGCGCGGCACGACCTGAGCGTGGTGTCGGAAGGCAGGCCGACCTACAACCCGGGGTACGTGTTCAGTGTCCATGTGGCCCGCGACGATACGGTGTGGGCCGGCACCTGGGGGGGCGGGGTCAGCCATTTCGCGGACGGGCGCTGGACCAATTTTACGCGCGAGGACGGGCTGGCCGGCAATATCGTGTTCAGCGTTGCGGAGGATGCCGACGGCGTCATGTGGTTTGGCACCAACCAGGGTCTGACGCGCTACGACGGCAAGCACTGGCAGAGTTATGGAAGGGCCAATGGCATGAGCGACGAGAATATCTACGCCATTGCGGTGGCTCCCAATGGGGATGTCTGGACCGGGGCAAAGGGCGAAGTGTCCAGGATAGGGTTGGAATGAGCGGGACAAATTACAGCAGGTGATGTGACATGAAACTGGATCACAAAGGATGGGCATTACTCGTCTTGGTCGTTGGCGGACTGGTGCTCGGCAGCTACATGCTGGGGCGCCAGCAGGCGCAGGACACGGCGCAGGCCGTGCAGGCGGCCGCGCCGGCAGTGGAGAACGGCGCGGGGATCCTGCCGCCGGGGGCGCGCATGCCCACGGACCACCCTCCCCTGGATCAGGCCGCCGGCACGCCCGCCGCGGCCCCGGCGCCGCTGTCACAGCCGCGCTTTACCCATTTCAGGGTCGGTAACCGCAATGTCAAGGGGATTCTCGTGGATGGCGCGGATACCTGGATCGCCACTTCCGGCGGGGTGATCCGCTATGACACCCGCAGCGACAGCCACAAGGTCTTCGACAACAAGCTAGACGGGTTGCTGTCCAATGGTATTTTCCACGTCAGCAAGATCGACGGCAAAATCATCGTGGGCACCTATGGCGGCGGCCTGTCGGTCTACGACCCCGTGGCGGACATATGGAAGAACTACAATCTTCCCCAGGGGCTGGCCGATCAGTTCGTCTATGACGTGGCGCAGACTCCGGAGGGCGACGTGTGGATCGCCACGTGGTCGGGCGTGAATCGTGTCAGGGGCGGAAAATTCGATGATCCCGGCATGTGGGAGACTTTCACCATGGAAAGCACCCAGGGCGGTTTGCCCAACCCGTGGGTTTACGGCGTGGAAGTGGGCAGGAACGGGGAGATGTGGTTTGCGACCGAAGAGGGACTGGCGCGCTACAAGGATGGGGAATGGCGCAACTGGCAGCACAGCGACGGCCTCGGCGCGCCCTATGACCTGGTCAAGGATGATATCCAGTCCACCAACGATCCCGCGCGGGCTTCCATGCATCACGCCCAGCAGAAGGCCGAGCAGGGGATGCAGGATGTCAGGGTGGCCTATAATCCCAACTACATCATTTCCCTGGTGGTGGACAATGACGGCATCGTCTGGGCCGGCACCTGGGGCGCGGGACTGGCGCGCTTCGACGGCAAGACCTGGAGGAACTTCACCACCGCGGACGGATTGCCGGGCAATCATATTTTCATGCTCCACCTGGACCGTGACGGTGTCCTGTGGGCGGGCACCAGCAAGGGCCTTGTCCGCGTGGAAGACGATGGCGCGCGCCTGACGACGCTGACCACGGCGGACGGCCTGTTCGCCAACAATGTCTTTTCCATGGCGAAGGCGGAAGATGGCACCATGTGGGTCGGAAGCTTTGGCGGGGTGGCCAGGATACCAGGCAAGGGAATGTAGGATCCGCCCTTGGGAGGCTGTCGGACTTAGGATGAATCTATTGCGGCGGCGGGAAATGGGTCCATTTTTTCGATCATTTTCGTTAAGGAACCTCTGATTAATTCTGAACCGGATGGATGGCGAGATGAAATGTTCCGGATCAAGGCGAAAAGCGCAGGTAATCGCGCGCTATCGCCAAGATTTTCAACGCAGAGCCGGGACATTTCAGCCGCCAGACGCCGGTTCATGAATTGATCAGAGGTTCCTTAAATTACGACCACTATTCGCCTCGAATGATCGAAAAACTGTCCTCCATTTCCCACCCGCCTCGCCACGATTACCTAAGTCCGACAGCCACCCTGGGGCATAAAACGATGACCGCATGCCATGAATAGCCTGGGCACACGTATTGCCGTCATCATCTCCGTTGCCCTGTTTTCACTTCTGCTGGCGGCCGGCTGGATCATCGACAGGCAGCTCAACCGCGCCTTCATGGAGAAAAATCTTTTCCACATGGAGATGCATGCCCAGTCACTGCTGTCCAGCCTCAAGACCCTGATGTTGAACGGCCAGGGCGCCCTGGCAAGGGAATGGCTGGATACCATGCGGGCGGACGAGGACGTACTGGTTATCGATATCCTGCGCCGGGACGGACGTCCCGCGTTCTCCGACCAGAGCACCATCGAGGCCGTCAACGCCTATCTGGGAGAGCGGCGCTTTCAGCCCGGGAAAACGGATCACCCGGTGAAGGAGCCCGACGCCACGGCTGCCTTCCGCCAGGCCCTTCAGGGGCGGCTTGCCTTCGATCAGAGCCGTGCGGCCCAGCTCACCGTTTATGCGCCCATACGTTCGGAACCCGCCTGTAATGCTTGCCACGGCTACGATGACGCGGACTTGCGCGGCGTGTTCAAGCTCAGCTTGGTTTCCTCGCAGAATCAGGCCCAGTTGATGGAGATCCGCGAGGAACTGTGGCGCATCGCCATCGCGCTGGTGATATTACTGGGCATTATCCTGTGGCTGGCTCTCCACTACGGCGTGATCCGCCCGGTACGCCGGCTGCGTGATGCCATCGTGGCCGTGGGCCAGGGTGATCATGAAACCCGGCTTCCCGCCCTGCGTCACGACGAACTGGGTGAAGTGGGCCGTGTCTTCAACCGCATGCAGGATCAGGTGCTGGAGACGGAGAACCGCGCGCGCGCCGTCATGGACAACGTGGCGGATGCCATCCTCATCCTCGATGAGCACGGCGAGATCAAGACCGCCAACCCGGCCGTCAGGACTCTGTTCGGCTACGAGACGGATGAACTGGCGGGGGAAAAGCTCACCCGGCTCATCGCCGAAGACGACGGGGACCTGGTCGCCTCGTTTCTGGAGGCAGGGCATCCGGGGCGGTCCGGCGATGAACAGGAGGCGGTAGGGCAGCGCAAGGACGGCGCGCGTTTCCCCGTCGCGCTTTCCATCAGCGACATGAAGGTGGGCAGGCAGCATTACCGCATTGCCATCATCCGGGATATCACCGTGCACAAGGAGCAGGTGCAGGCCCTGGAGCATCAGGCCCTGCACGATGATCTGACGGGCCTGCCCAACCGCGTGCTGCTGGCGGACCGGGTGGAGCATGCCATACTCTCGGCGCGGCGCAACCAGTCTTCCCTGGCGCTGTTGCTCACGGACCTCGATCACTTCAAGGAAATCAACGATACCCTCGGGCATCATTACGGGGATCTCATTCTCAAGCAAGTGGCCCAGCGCATGCAGAAGCTGGTGCGCAGCTCGGACACCGTTGCGCGCCTGGGCGGCGATGAATTCGCCATCCTGTTGCCGACCGCCGACCGCGAGCAGGCGCGCAGGATCGTCGAGAAAATGATCAAGGCCATCGAGCAGCCCTTCGAGTTGCAGGGCAAGACCTATATCCTGGGGTCGAGCACCGGCATCGCCCTGTACCCGGAACATGGCGAGGATGGCAGCATTCTCCTGCAGCGCGCGGATGTGGCCATGTATCTTGCCAAGCGGGAGCACCTGGGCTATGCCGTCTATGAGCCCGATCAGGATCAGCACAGTGTTGAGTTCCTGACTCTGAAGAGCGAGCTGCGCAAGGCTATCAAGAACCGGCAACTGGTGCTGAACTACCAGCCGGTCATCGACATGAAAAGCGGGCGCGTCACGGGCGTGGAGGCCCTGGCGCGCTGGAACCACCCCCAGCGCGGCCTGTTGATGCCTGATGAGTTCATCCCTCTGGCGGAACAGACGGGACTCATCCGGGACGTGACCACCTGGGTATTGACGGAGGCCGCGCGGCAGTGCCGGGAGTGGCGCTCACTGGGGCTTGAGCTGCGCATCGCCGTGAACCTGTCCGTATACAACCTCTATGACACGCGGTTCCCGGAGCACGTGGTGCGCATCATCGGTGAACTGGGATCCTCACGCGCCGCCCTGCGCCTGGAAATCACGGAAACGGCCATCATGTCGGGCCCCTCCAATGCGTTGGAGATACTCAACCGCCTCAGCGTGCAGGGGGTGCGGATTTCCATCGATGATTTCGGTACGGGTTATTCCTCACTGTCCTACCTGAAACAATTGCCGGTGGATGAGCTCAAGATCGACAAGTCCTTCGTGACCGGCATGGCGGTGGACAACAACGATTCCGTGATCGTGCGTTCCACCATCGATCTGGCCCATAACATCGGCCTCAAGGTGGTGGCGGAGGGTGTGGAAGACGAGCAGACCTACCGCTTGCTGCGCGGGCTGCATTGCGATTCCGCTCAGGGGTTCTATATGAGCCGTCCCCTGTCGCCCGAGGAACTGATGACGTGGCTGCGCGAGTCGCGCTGGGGCATCGGCAAGAGCAGTTTACAGTAGGGACAAGATACAAGATACAAGATACAAGGGACAAGGGACAAGGGACAATACACGAGGGAAAGAGGCCTTTTGTACCTTGTCCCTTGTATCTATTTATCAGACTCTGCGACGAAACCTTCCTCGGCGGACAGCGAGATGGGGCGGAAGACGTCGATCTTTCTGAAGAAC
>WGFB01000024.1 GCA_015492435.1 Gammaproteobacteria bacterium
AAAAATGGACCCATTTCCCGCCGCCGCAGTAGATTCATCCTAAGTCCGACAGCCTCCTAGACGCCCTCCACGAGAAGCCCCTCTTTCTCCTTGCGGCTCATGCGCTTGATTTCGTATTCCCGCCTGCAGGCGCTCGCCCTCGAAACGTGGCGCTCCCGGAATACGAGTGACACGGGGCGCCGCCCGCGGGTATACCTGGCGGCGGCGGGACTGCCGGCGTTGTGTTCGCCGACGCGGCGCTCCACATCCGTGGTGACTCCGGTGTAATAGCTGCTGTCGGCGCAGCGGACGATATAAACATACCACTCGCTCATCCCGTATTGTCCCGCTGCTGTCTCCGCGCCTTGAATTTTCCCCGGCGTGCTGTAGTATTGACCCGGTATCAATATATGCCGTATTCAGCCGTCGCGTGCCGGTTCACGGCAAGACGGCGTTGCGCCCCTTGGCAAGTGCTCGCCATTCCCTGCGGGCCGCGCCTTGATCCCGCACGGGCCTGAAGCGCTGAATACGGCATAAATTGATACCGGGTTAATAGTACCCTGCACATTCTCTATTTTCGAGCACCGCCACCATGGTCCACGATACTCGCCGTTCCCTGGCAAGGAAATCACTGCCATGCGCCTGTCTGCTGCTTGCACTGAGCGCAATGGCGCCCTTGCTCCATGCCGGCGATGATTTCATGCGCTGGCTTGACGAACTGCGCGAGGAGGCCGCGGGCCAGGGCATCTCGCAAACCACGCTGGATGCGGCACTCGCGGATGTGCGCCCCCTGGAGCGGGTTATCGAACTCGACCGGCGCCAGCCGGAATTCACGGAAACCTTCTGGAACTACCTGGACAAACGCGTCACCGCGGGGCGCATCCACAAGGGACGCCAGCTGCTCGCGCGGCATCGTGCCCTGCTCGGGGAAGTTGAACGGAAATTTGGTGTTCCGCCCCGCTACCTGGTGGCCTTCTGGGGCCTGGAAACCAACTTTGGCGCCTATCTCGGCAGTTTCCCCACGGTGGATGCCCTGGTCACCCTGGCCTTCGATCCCCGGCGCGGAGAATTCTTCCGCGCCCAGGCGCTGGACGCCCTGCGGATCATCGACCAGGGCCATGTCGCCGCGGAAAACATGAAGGGCTCCTGGGCGGGCGCCATCGGCCAGTTGCAATTCCTCCCTTCCACCTTTCTCGCCAATGCGCTCGACGGCAATGGCGACGGGAAAAAAGACGTATGGCGCAATCTGCACGATGTCTTCCACTCGGGGGGCAACTATCTCCAGAACATCGGCTGGCGCCGGGGAGAGCGCTGGGGGCGGGAAGTCCTCCTGCCCGCGAACTTCCCCTGGGAGGACGCCCGCCTGGACTTCCGCAAGCCTCTCGCCTACTGGTCCGCCCAAGGCGTGCGGCGCGCCGACGGATCGCCCCTGCCCGTGGCCGATATGTCCGGCGCCATCGTGCTGCCCCAGGGCCATGATGGCCCGGCCTTTCTGGTATACGGAAATTTCGACGTCATCATGAAGTGGAACCGTTCCATCCATTATGCCCTTTCCGTTGGCATCCTGGCGGACCGTATCGCCGGGGGCGGCAGGGTTCTCCATGGGCGCGGCGCCGACAACCGGCGCCTGACCCGGCAACTGACCCAGGAATTGCAGCAACGGCTCAATGCGCGGGGCTTCGACGCCGGAGACCCGGACGGCATCCCCGGCCGTCTCACGCGTAAGGCGGTGCGCGCCTATCAGCTACAGGCCCGCCTCCCCGCCGATGGCCACCCCTCGGTCGCCCTGCTCGAACATCTGCGCCAGGCAGGCGTTACTCCATCAGCGCCCTTCTGATCATGCGCTGCCACAACAGGGAAGGATGGCTGTCGAACACCAGGCGCGTATCCCCCGGCAGGACATGCCAGGCGCCCAGCCGGATCTCCTTCATCAACTGTCCGGGGTACCATCCCGCATAACCGGAGAAGACGCGGTGACTGCCATGGCGTACATGGCGGGAGGTAAAACGCATGACATTTTCCGCGCCGGAAAAAAACATCAGGTTCGAGGCGTCATGGCGTTTGTTCAGATAAGGGCTGCCGGCCTCGAGAAGAATGGAATAGCGCCCGGGCTCGACCGGACCGCCGGCATAGAGATGCCACCACGCACTCAGCCCGGGAACACGCGCATCCCGGGCGTGGATTTCGGTGGCGACGTAAGGGCGGTTGACCACAACCCCCACCGTGCCCCGCTCATCGTGGCGGGTGAGAAAAATGACCGTCTCGCGGAACCGCGTGAAGCGCATCTTGCGGCTCGCCACCAGGAACTTTCCTGCCCTGGGCTGCTCGGAGAAATAGGCGAAACCGGGCTGTCCGACATTGGCCAGGCCGCCAGCCGGCACGGCCAATCCGGCCAGCAGCAGCAAAACCAGGCCCGCGCATTTCCCCATGACAGAATCCGTTCACCGTGTGAAATGGTAGAGTATACCGGAACAGCCGGGAAAATTCCGTTGAGCGCCGGGCTTCAAACTCCAGCCTGATTCCGCGGCTCCGCTATCCCGGGGGCAGGGAATCCCGGGATGAAGGGCGGCTTATGCCGCTCGACTCAGCAATACGCTCTGCATGGCCGAGAATTGCACCTCGACTTCCTCGCGAATCTCCTCGCCGATGCTCATGGGCAGGCCGGTGATTTCCAGCGCCACGGGTTGGATAGGCGCCTCGTCCGACATGGATTTCCTGGCGCTGTCATTCGCAATCAGGGGATAGACACGCGAGGCCAGGCAGTCGGCGATATGAATGATGGCCGCGCCCAACGGCCCCTCTTCCGCCCGCTCCGGATTCTGATGACAGCCCACGGCGTCGAGTATGCTGGGCGGCAGGCGCCAGAAACGCAGCAGCTCCACACCCACCTGGATATGATCAAAACCAATGACCTCCTGCTCGATCTGGCTGAGGGGCATGCCGCTGTCGCCGGCCCTGAGATGGGTCTCACGGGCCATTTCCGGGAGTTTGTGCAGGATGATCAACTG
This sequence comes from Gammaproteobacteria bacterium, assembly GCA_015492435.1. Lineage (GTDB taxonomy): Bacteria > Pseudomonadota > Gammaproteobacteria > SZUA-140 > SZUA-140 > SZUA-140. The sequence goes on from WGFB01000024.1 coordinate 2,988, forward strand.
CCCGATATCGTGCAGCAGGCCCGCGATGAAAAAAGGCTCCACGTGCAGGGCATTGCAATGCCCGGCCAGGGTGCGGGCGCTGACGGCGCAATAGAGGCTGTGCTGCCAGTACCTGTTCATGTCGATCAGCTCGGATGACATTTTGGAAAAGACCTCGACGGTGGACGAGGCCAGCACCAGGTCCCTGATGCCGCGCAGGCCGATGATGGTGATGGCGCGGGAAATGGTGTCGATGCGCGAGGGAAAGCCATACAAGGGGCTGTTGGCGATTTTCAGCAGGCGCGCGGTCAATGCGGGATCCTGACAGATGTATTTGCCCACATCTGTGGCGGACGTTGCGGGATCCTCCACCATTTCATTGATCCTGACAAAGATTTCAGGCAGGGAAACGAGTCGGATCGACCCCTTGATCAGGTCTTCGGGCTTCATGGCAGTCATTCCTCGGTCTTTTTCTCTTATTTTCCGCCCGTGGGGCGGGACAAAGCTTTGGGACATCACCGCCTCCATGTGATGCCCGGCACCATGGTTATCGGATAAGCAACTGTTTTCTTTAATATCAGGATGCGCCTGTCATGGTCCTGGAGGCGGGATTCTGATATGCTTTTTCCTGCATGCAAGCGAGGGCCGTTCCATGACTGACAATCACCCGGACAATGAAGCCATCAAGATGCGCCAGCGTTCCGACTGGAATGCCGTCTCCAGAGGCTGGGAGAAATGGTGGAGCACGCTGGAGGAAGGCGCGCGCGAGGTCAGCGCGCGCATGATGGAACTGGCCCGGCTGCGGGAAAATCACCGCGTGCTGGACATTGCCACCGGCATCGGCGAGCCCGCCCTCTCGGCGGCGCGGCGTGTGGGACCGGGAGGCCATGTGCTGGCCATCGATCAGGCCGCGGAGATGCTGGACATTGCCGCCAGGCGGGCGCGCGAGGCAGGATTGGAAAATCTGGACTTCAAGGAACTGGACGGCGAATGCCTGCAGGGCATCAACGGCCAGTTCGACGCCATTTTGTGCCGTTGGGGGCTGATGTTCTTTCCGGCCCTGGACATCGCCCTGAAAAACATCAACCGCCAGTTGATCCGCGGGGGGCGTTTTGCGGCGGCCGTGTGGTCGACGCCGGACAAGGTCCCTTCCATCAGCCTGTCCATGAATGTGGTGCGGGAAAAGCTCGCCGTCCCGCCCCCGCCACCCGGCACGCCCAACCCTTTCATTCTCTCCGACACGCAATCCCTGATTCAGGCCTTTCAGATCGCCGGCTTTCACAGCGTGCGCTGCGAATCCGTGGAGGTGGCCTTCTCCCTTCCCAGCGCCGAGGCCTACACGGAGTTTACCCGCGACATCAGCGCGCCTGTCGTCGCCCTGGTTGCGGGCGAAAGCAAGGAAACCCAGGAAGCGGTCTGGTCGGCCTTGACGGATGCCGCCCGCGCCTATGCGGGGGAGGACGGCTCCATACGCATGATCAATGAAGCCTTCGTGATCTGCGGCGCCCGCGAGTAGGGGCCGGCGCGTCCTCCCGGTTAAGAGGAAGAGCCGCTGAGCATCTCCAGGATGTCGTCGTAGCCATTTTTCCTGGCGATATCAAACGCCGTGTCCCCATCGTGATTGCGCAGCGAGGGGTCCGCGCCATGCTCCAGAAGGATGCGCACGATGGCGGAGTGTCCGCCCCGCACGGCGTAGGCCAGGGCCGTCATCTGACTGCTCACCTCACCGAAGCTGTCTTCGTCGTCCTCGATGGCGTTGATGTCCGCCTCATGTTCCAGCAGCAGGTTTACGATGCGCCGGAAACCGTTCTTGGCGGCCATCATGAGTGGCGTCTTGCCCGTCTCTTCCTTCAAGTCAGGATCGGCGCCCGCTTCCAACAGGACCCTCGCCGTGCCCGTATAGCCCTGGGTAACGGCCAGAAACAGCGCCGTGCGGCCCAGGGCGTCCTGGAGGTCAGGATCGGCGCCGGCGTCCAGCAGGGCCCGGACGGTTTCCTCGTGTCCCAGGTCAGCGGCCTCGATGAGCAGGGGCCGGGTATCTTCCTCGAGAATGATCCTGTCGGAGAAGTAGTCCTGCACCTGCTCGTAATGCCCGGTGTTGGGATCCAGCCCCTTGTCCAGCAGGCCGCGCATCACCGCGGCATTGCCCTTTCTGGCGGCGAAATAACCGGGCGTTTCCGCCTTGTGATTGGGCTGCAGCGCATCGGCGCCGTGCTCCAGCAATACCAGGGCGGAGCGCGTATGACCCTGGCGTATGGCAGTGATGAGGGCCGTGTCGCCCCGCGCGGCGATGCGCATCAGTTCGCGCTCGTTCACCGGCACGCTGGATGCGTTGATGCGCTGCTCCGTCAACCCCCAGGGCACGTCATCCATATCGGCGCCCTTCTCTATGAGCATGGTCACAATGCCGGGATTCCCGTAATATGACGCCATCAGCAAGGGCGTCACGCCGGTGAGGATCTCGCGGTAATTGGGGTCGGCCGCGATATCGAGCAGCTCTCTGACCTTGGCCACGTCGTCCATCTTGATGGCCTTCAAAAGTGCATCTTCCGCGCTCAGGGTGGCATAGGGTGTCTCGTCGCGGGCGCCATGCTTCTCCAGCACTTCCGCAATGGCCTCGTTGCGGTTCTTGACGGCGATGGTCAGGGCCGTGTCGCCATTGTTGCGAAACACCTTGGGATCGGCGCCGTGAGCGAGCAACCGGCGCACGATGGTGGCATCATCGGGGGTGGTGTGGCCATATTCCGCGGCGATCATGAGCGGCGTGTAGCGGTTGTTGGCCCTGATCTCGTCCTGATCGTAGATATTGGCGTCGGCCCCGTTTTTCAGCAGATAATCCACGATATCCTTGCGCCCGAACTTGATGGCGTAGACCAGCGCCGATTCACCTTCACGATTGGTGCGGTTGATGCGCGCCCCGGCCTCCAGCAGGTACTTTACGTTGTCCAGCCTGCCACTGGCGGCGGCGTTCATAAGCGCGGTGGTGCCGTCGTTGGTGGCGATATGAATGTCGGCCCCGCGTTCCACGAGCAGTTCCAGCACATTCTTGTGATCGGTGGCCGCCACCGCGATGAGGGCGGTATTGCCCAGTTCGTCCTGTTGATCGATATCCGCGCCCTGATAGAGATTGTGCTCGACCACGCTGTAGTGGCCGAATCGGGCGGAGAGTATGAAATCGATGCCTTCCTTTTCTTCTTCCTCCACGATAACGGGCGCCTCCGTCACGGGTTCATCGGCGGCCTCTTCCACCGCCTCCTCTTGCACGTTCTCTGAAAGGGCCTCGGAGGATGGCGCCTCATCTTCCTGTGAAACCGGTTGGTTGGCGCAGGCGTTGATCAGGAACAAGACCGAGAGACAAAGAAGGACGGCCGCCGTCCTTTTCATTGAAATTTGTATTTCCATGTTCGTTCCTCACACATGAAGGATAGCTCCCGCCCGGCCTCGCGCCGTGGTGAGGCGCCGCGGGCGCGGCTATCCCGGTGTTGAAGACACTTCACCCTCTCGCGCGGGAAGGTGACTCCCCTGGTGTGGGGTTTTACCGCAGGGCCTGGCCACGGAGAGCCGGGCGCCGGGCGGGATGCCCCCTTGTTGTTTTTATGGCCTGATTACAGGATTTTTATTGATTATTTTCTTATCGATTTCATCGGTCATTGAAAAACCATCATATATAATTTGTCCATGCACTTAAAGGGCAAAGCCTCCTCCCCACTTGCGGCCCGCAGGAAACAAAAAAGGATAAATCTCAAGAAATCATATGATTGAAAAAACAATATAACCCTGTTTATCAGTGCGGGACCAGCCACCCTAATCCCGCAGGCGGTAGCCCTTCCCGAGCAGGTGAACCGTCAGCGCCGAGCACGCCACAAGAAAGACCAGAACGATGGCGATGCTGTACCGGGGATCCACATCGGATACGCCAAAGAAACCATAGCGGAAGCCATCGATCATGTAGAAGAAGGGATTGGCATGGGACAGCGCCTGCCAGAACCCCGGCAGAGCGTCGATGGAATAGAACACGCCACTGAGAAAGGTCAGGGGCATGATGAAGAAATTCTGGAATCCGGCAAGCTGATCGAACTTCTCGGCCCAGATCCCGGCGATAATGCCCAGCGTCGCCAGGATGGCGCTGCCAAGCAGGGCGAAGGCCAGAACGAAACCCAGGTGCTGAACGGGCAGGGCCACGAACAACCCCGCCACCAGGAACACGCCCACGCCGGTCACCAGCCCCCGCACCATGGCCGCGAGAACAAAGGCCAGGTAGAACTGCACGTGGCTGAGGGGCGCCAGCAATACGAAGACGATATTACCCGTCACCTTGGACTGGATGAGACTCGACGAGCTGTTGGCGAAGGAATTCTGGATGACGGTCATCATCACCAGGCCCGGCACCAGAAAGGCCGTGTATTCGATGGTGCCGAACACCTTGACATGCTCGCCGAGGGCGCTGGAAAACACCAGCAGATACAGCAAGGTGGTCACCACGGGCGCCGCCACGGTCTGCATGAAAACCTTGTAGAACCTCAACACCTCCTTGTAGAACAAGGTCTGAAAGCCTCTATAGGACATTGTCACTCCCGTAGGTCAGCTTCAGGAATACGTCCTCCAGATCGGCGCGCTCCGTATGAACATCCACTACTTCGATGCCCGCCTCCCGCAACAGGTCGAGGACGCCGATGATGGTATCCGTTTCCTTGTCCAGTTGCATCTCCAGCCTGTTGTCCTGATGTACGGTCACCTTGCCGGCAAGGGCATCTGGAATTCCCCGCACGGTATGCTTGCAGGTCAGGCTCACCGTAAAACTCCGGGCCAGGTGACTGTTCAGGAGCTGCTGTTTCGTGTCGATGGCCACCACCCTGCCATGATTGAGAATGGCGATGCGCTCGCACATGGACTCCGCCTCCTCCAGGTAATGGGTGGTGAGCACGATAGTCTGGCCCCTCTCGTGCAGGCCCTGGATGAAGGCCCACAGCAGGTTGCGGATCTTGATGTCCACGCCCGCGGTGGGCTCGTCGAGCACCACCACGGCCGGCTTGTGCACCAGGGCCTGGGCGATGAGCACGCGGCGCTTCATGCCCCCCGACAGGGCGCGCATATTGGTATCGGCCTTGTCTTCAAGATGCAGCTCGCTCAGCAGTTCGTCGATCCAGGCGTCGTTCTCCCTTCCCAGGCCAAAATAGCCGGATTGGATCCTGAGCACCTCGCGCACGGTGAAAAACGGATCGAACACCAGTTCCTGGGGAACGACCCCGATGGACTGGCGGGCCCGCCGGTACGCCGAAACCACGTTATGCCCCATGACCGTGACGCGCCCCTCGTCCGCACGGGTCAGGCCGGCAATAATGTTGATGAGAGTGGACTTGCCGGCTCCATTGGGACCCAGCAGGCCAAAGAACTCCCCCTGGCGGATTTCGAAATCGACGCCATCCAGGGCGCGGACATTACCATACTGCTTGCCAACCTGGCGAATGCGAATTGCTGCTGACATTTTCCTGAAACTACCTCAAGCGTTGCTCGATTGCGGGGGGCACTGCGGGATGGCACAAAGTACGAGGCACAAGGTACAAGGTACAAGATACAAAGGGCGACTTCCCTTGTGCCTTACAGAATCCAGGCATTCCCCTCTTTGCAATGACTGGGTGATCTGCTCAGGGCCTGGCCTGGCCGCAATGCCAGCATACCGCAAAATTGTGCGGATTCTCCTCCAAACAACGGGGGCATGTCCAGGGCGGCCCCTCGGGAGACGGCCGCTCGAACGCCCGGACCAGGGCCAGGGCCTCGTCCTCGTCACGCTCATCCACGATCCACAACTCGGGCCACACATGAGTGAACGGCAGTTCGCCCAGGCCGCCCTGCATGTTCTCATTGAAGACGTGGCAGGCGATGCCCGCATCCTTGAGCTGATCGGCAAGGAGGTGGGCGTCCTGGAGATTGGCCGCAATGTAGACCCTTTTCATTTCTGCTCGGCTTCGCCGTTAAAGTCAGTGCCTCGATACGCCGGCGGGTCCAGCGTTCGGGTTTCCGACGCTACGGCTGGCCTCCTGCCCGGTGGGCGGATCAAGTCGCTACGCTCCGGTGATCCGCCTTTTCCCACTGGGCAGGAGGCTTTCGCGAGTCAACCCGGACGCTGGACCCACCGGGGCTCACATCATCAGTTGGAGAAAGAGTCTGCCAGGAAAAGTGACAAACCCAGGATTATCTTTCAAATGTATACTATAATTGACCGTTTAGCCATTATTCTGGATACAGCACGTGATTGAAAACATCAGAAACATCGCCATCATCGCCCATGTGGATCATGGAAAGACCACTCTCGTCGACCGCCTGTTGCAGGCCTCCGGCACGCTCGAACAACAGGACCATGAGCGCATCATGGACAGCAACGATCTGGAGCGGGAACGCGGCATCACCATTCTTTCCAAGAACACGGCCATCACCTGGAAGGACTACCGCATTAACATTGTCGATACCCCGGGTCATGCCGACTTCGGCGGTGAGGTGGAGCGTGTGCTGTCCATGGTGGACTCGGTGCTGCTGCTGGTGGATGCCGTCGACGGCCCCATGCCCCAGACCCGTTTCGTCACCCAGAAGGCCTTTGCCCGGGGCTTGAAACCCATCGTCGTCATCAACAAGATCGACCGCCCCGGCGCCCGTCCCGACTGGGTGATGGACCAGACCTTCGACCTCTTCGACCGCCTTGGCGCCACGGACGAACAACTCGATTTCCCCGTCGTCTACTGCTCCGCGCTGCAGGGCTATGCCAGCCTGGAGGAAGGCGCGCGGGAGGGCGGCATGACCCCCCTGTTCCAGGCCATCGTCGATCATGTCCCCCCGCCTCGGGTGGATCCGGAATCCCCCTTCCAGATGCAGGTGACGACCCTGGACTATAACAGCTATGTGGGTGTCATTGGCATCGGGCGCATCCAGCGCGGCCGGGTGCGGAGCAACACGCCCGTGGTCATCACCGGCAGGAACGGCGAACGCCGCAACGGACGCATCCTGCAGGTCATGGGTTTTCTCGGCCTGGAGCGGCGGGAAGTGGCGGAGGCCGCGGCCGGCGACATCATCGCCTTCACCGGCATCGAGGGGCTGCAGATTTCCGATACCCTGTGCGACCCCAACGCGGTGGAGTCTCTGCCGCCCCTGTCCGTGGACGAACCCACGGTCAGCATGACCTTCCAGGTCAACAACTCCCCTTATGCCGGACGGGATGGCAAATACATCACCTCGCGCCAGTTGCGGGAACGGCTCGACAGGGAATTGATCCACAACGTGGCCCTGCGCGTGGAGGAAACGGATGACCCCGACAAATTCAGGGTATCGGGCCGCGGAGAACTGCATCTTTCCGTTCTAATCGAGAACATGCGCCGCGAGGGCTACGAACTGGGCGTCTCCCGTCCCGAGGTGATCATCAGGGAGGTGGATGGCGCACTGCAGGAACCCTATGAGCAACTGACAGTGGACGTGGAGGAAACCCACCAGGGCGCCGTGATGCAGAAGCTGGGCGAGCGCGGCGCCGATCTCAAGAACATGATGCCCGATGGCAAGGGCCGCATCCGCCTCGACTACATCATCCCCTCGCGGGGCCTGATCGGGTTTCGCACCGAGTTCCTCACGGCCACCCAGGGCACGGGCCTGCTGTACAGTGTCTTCGACCACTACGGACCTCGGAAGGGTGGCAGCCTGGGACAGCGCATCAATGGCGTGCTCATCGCCAACGGCAACGGCAAAGCCCTGGCCTTCGCCCTCTTCAACCTCCAGGAGCGCGGCCGCCTGCTCATCGAGCCTGGCGAAGAGGTCTACGAGGGCATGATCATCGGCATCCACTCGCGCGGCAACGACCTGGTGGTCAATCCTCTCAAGGCCAAGCAGCTCACCAATATCCGCGCCGCGGGCAGCGATGAGAATATCCTGCTGACCCCGCCCGTCAAGCTGACCCTGGAGCAGGCCCTGGAATTCATCGATGACGATGAGCTGGTGGAGGTGACGCCCTCGCACATCCGCCTGCGCAAGAAGCTCCTCAAGGAGCACGAGCGCAAGCGCGCCTCGCGCAAATCGGCCTGAGCCGGCCCTCATCCCGCCCATCCCCAGGAGAGGGAGGGGCGTTCCTTCTCCCCCTTGGGGGAGAAGGTTGGGATGAGAGGTGCAGACCACTGCTGTTTCAGAAGTCTTACTGACCGCCCCTCACCCCCGTCCTCTCCTCAAAGGGGAGAGGGGGTTTCCTTGCACCTTGTACCTTGAACCTTGAACCTTGTATCTTGCACCTACTTTATTCTTCGAAGCGCTTGAACACCAGCGAGGCATTGGTGCCGCCGAAACCGAAGCTGTTGGACATGACGCGGCTCAGCGTCACGTCCTCCATCAGCTCGCGCACGATGGGCATGCCCTCGGCGGCGGGATCGGGTTCCTCGACGTTGGCCGAGGCGCAGATGAAGCCGTGCTGCATCATGAGCAGGGAGAAGATGCTCTCGTTGACACCCGCCGCGCCCAGGGCGTGCCCGGTGAGGGACTTGGTCGAATTGATGTAGGGCAGTTCATCGCCGAAGGTGGCCTGAATGGCGCGCAGTTCCGCCACATCGCCCACCGGCGTGCTGGTGCCGTGGGTATTGATATAGTCGATGGGACCCTCCGTGGTCGACAGGGCCATGCGCATGCAGCGGATGGCCCCCTCCCCTGACGGCGCCACCATGTCGTAGCCGTCGGAAGTGGCGCCGTAGCCGACCAGTTCAGCATAGATCCTCGCCCCCCTGTCCAGTGCATGCTCCAGTGCCTCGACCACCACCACGCCGCCACCACCGGCAATGACGAAACCATCCCGGTTGACATCGAAGGGCCGGGAGGCCTTCTCCGGCTCGTCGTTGTACTTGGAGGAAAGGGCATTCATGCCGTCGAACAGCATGGACATGGTCCAGTGTTCCTCCTCACCGCCCCCGGCAAAAATCATGTCCTGCTTGCCCATCTGGATCAGTTCCATGGCGTTGCCGATGCAGTGGGCGCTGGTGGAGCAGGCGGAACTCATGGAATAGTTGACGCCCTTGATCTTGAAGGCCGTGGCCAGATTGGCGGACGTGGTGCTCCCCATGGTGCGTGGCACCATGTAGGGTCCCACGCGCTTGGCCCCCTTGCTGCGCAGGGTATCCACCGCCTGCAGGAAATTCTTGTTGGACGCGCCGCCGGATCCGACGATGATGCCGATGCGCGGATCCGAGATCTCATCCTCGGCGAGCCGCGCATCCTCGATGGCCTCCTTCATGGCAAGATAGTTATAGGCCGCGGCATCCCCCATGAAGCGCAGCAGCTTGCGGTCGATATGATCTTCGAGCCTGATGCGCACGGGTCCGTGCACATGGGAACGCAGCCCGATCTCGGCATATTCCTCGCTGTAGCCGATGCCCGAGCGCCCCTCGCGCAGGGACTTCAGGACTTCCTCCTTGTTGTTGCCGATGCTCGAAACGATTCCGATACCTGTAATGACGACCCTTCTCACGTGACACCTTTCTAAAAATTATCCGTGGATGTAAACAAACCGACGCGCAGATCCTTGGCCGTATAAATCTCCCTGTCATCGACGAACAGTGACGCGTCGGCAATACCCATCACCAGCTTTCTCATCATCACCCGCTTCAGACTGACCCTGTAGGTAAGAAGATGATTCTTCGGGGTTACCTGCCCGGTGAACTTGACCTCCGCCGCGCCCAGTGCTCTTCCGTGCCCCGGACCTCCCAGCCACGCCAGATGAAATCCCACCAGCTGCCACATGGCATCCAGGCCCAGGCAGCCTGGCATGACGGGATCGCCCTGGAAGTGGCAGGCGAAGAACCAGATATCCGGGGTGATATCCAGTTCCGCGATAATTTCGCCTTTCTTGTATTGGCCACCATGCTCATTGATCTCGATGATGCGGTCGAACATCAGCATGGGCGGCAGAGGCAACTGGGCGTTGCCGGGGCCAAACAGTTTGCCCTCTCCGCAGAGAATAAGTTCCTCTTTGGTATAGCTGTTTTTCTTTTCCATTAGGTCTCTGATTCGAATCGTGGCGCCATTGCCGGTTTTCAGGGGGCGGTTCTTGTTCCCGCCTCGCTTGTCCGGCCAGCGCCCGGAACGCGGGTCTTCTCGCAAGTTCCGTGATCAATTCGGAATTTCTGGCAGGCTTCCCTGAATGAACAATGATTTATTGTAATAAATTGTCTTGGGTTCTGAGTCCGGACCGGCGGGAGATGGCGCCTGCCTTTCCGGAGAGGCCTGGCAGCCACCCTGCTGCCTTTCCCCGTGGCGTGGTGGTTTGTCAGAAGTCCCGGTCCTTGACGGTCTTGCGCTTGTCATTGCGTGCGTTCTCGATGGCCTGGTCGCACATCTCCCTCACCTTGTCGGAGATCACCCCGATCACGCTGGCGGAAGTGTTCATGCCTGACTGGCTGCGGATGTAGTTCTTCAGCTTGGATGCAACGACCAGGGTTTCCTTTTCTTCATTGCTCATGATGTATGGGTTCCTCAAGAATGATTCATGGTTGAACCTGAATCCGTGGATTCAGGTTGAATGTAGCGCGCAGGCTGATAAGGCGCAGGCTGATAAGGCGCAGGCTGATAAATATCAGATTTAACCTGTTGATGTCAAAATTATTGCCGTATGAGCATCCCCTTGCGAGGTGAAGGCCAGCCCCGGCAAGACATGGATTTGCCACGAAAAACCCGCGCTCAACCGAAAGTGGCTGGAGCCGACTCCATTTCCGCGACCAGGGACTTCAATGCCGGCGACACCTCGGCCACCACGGCGGGGCCTCCCTCAAGCGCATGCATCGGAGCGGGCAGTCTGCCGAGTTCCTCCCGCGTGTGTTCCCTGACCGCCTCCAGATCCGGCCTTCCGGGCAGTGCTTCCCCCTGGCGCATGACCGGCTCGATCAGGGGCCGTCCCGGCGTGTCGTCGTCCTCCAGCGTGAGCACATCGCCGGCAAGCCTTCCGTGCGCGTCATAACGGCGGAAGACCTGTTTCCGGCCCGGCCAGGTGGCCTTGCCCTCCGATTTCTTGCGCCGCGGGCGTCCCGCGTATTCCTGAAGCTTGTAGGCACAATCCAGATAGGGCGCGTCGGCCGAGGTGGTGAGGCGCGTCCCGATACCGAAACCGTCGATGGGGGCCCCCTGCTCCAGCAACCCCCGGAGTTCATGTTCATCGAGATTTCCGCTTACGAAAATGCGCACCTCCGCGCAGCCGCCCGCATCCAGGATACGCCGTACCTTGCGGGCATGCATGGCGAGATCACCGCTGTCCAGGCGCACGGCCTTGATGGCGATGCCGGCCGCCGCAAGGCGCGGCGCCAGCGCCACCACTTTCCCGGCCGCGCGCTCCGTGTCATAGGTATCGATGAGCAGCACCACGTTGCCGGGCTGCGCGCGGGCAAAGTGCTCGAAGGCCTGGCATTCATCGTCATGACTCTGTATGAAGGAATGGGCCATGGTGCCATAGACAGGAATGCCAAAAGCCGCGGCCGCGCTTACGGTCGAGGTGCCGGCGAATCCCGCGATATAGCTGGCGCGCGCCGCCAGTAGAGCCGCCTCGCGCCCATGGGCGCGGCGCATGCCAAAATCGACCAGCAGCTTGCCGGGCGCGGCCAGCACGCAGCGGACGGCCTTGGTGGCCACCAGGGTCTGAAAATGAAGCAGATTGATCAGGCGGCTCTCCACCAGTTGCGCCTGGGGCATGGGGGCCGTGACGCGCAGAATGGGCTCGTCCGCGAAAAATACCGTGCCCTCGGCCATGGCATGGACGTCCCCCGTGAAACTGAAGTTTTGCAGATAATCGAGCAGGCGGGACGAAAAACGGCCCGTGGATTCCAGCCAGGCAAGCGCCTCCCCGCTGAAGGAAAGAGTGCGTAAATACTCGATCACCTGCGCCAGACCCGCGGCGACCAGGAAGCTCCGCCCGGGTGGCAGCTTGCGCACGAAGAACTCGAACACGGCCGTTTCTTCCATGCCCTGTTCCAGATAGCCCTGTACCATGGACAACTGATACAGGTCGGTCAGCAGGGCATCGTTCCTGATCACGCTCATGCCAGGGACTCGAAAGTGATCCCGCGGGCGCCCGCCTCGACCATGCGCGCCAGGGCCTTGTCTCCGTCTCCCGGATGTACATTCACCGCCCGGATGGCATCCTCGAGCAGGCACACCGAGAATCCCAGCCCAAGGGCATCCAGCACCGTATTCAGAACGCAATAATCCGTGGCCAGGCCACCGATGAACAGGCGTTTCACACCCCGCTCCCGGAGGCGGTTCTCCAGTTCCGTATCCTGGAATCCGGAATAGGCGTCCCTGTCTTCACGGGTTCCCTTGGAAACCAGTATCACATCCCCGGGAAGCCGCAACGCCGCGTTGATGCGCGCGCCCTCCGTCTCCTGTACGCAGTGCGCGGGCCAGGGTCCGCCCTGTGACTGGAAAGAGCAATGCCTTTGCGGATGCCAGTCCCGCGTTGCGGCGACAGGCAGATGCCGGCCGTGGAACAGGTCAATATACCGGTTGAGGGGGGCGATAACGGCATCCCCATGGCTGACGGCGAGGCTGCCGCCGGGCAGAAAGTCGTTCTGCACGTCGACAATCAGCAGCGCGTCGCCCTGTCCCGGCGCCAGCGCCTGTTCCTGTTCTTCCTCCATTGCCTCGCTCCCATCGTGTAATGAGTCAATGATATGCCCAATACGTGATATAGCAAAGCCTCATTCCGGGCCGCCGGCGGGTTGCGCACAGCACCAAGCTGCATGGGGCGAGAAAAGAGTGATCAGCCGTCCTGTTCAGGACCCGTGACGAACAAGCCCGCCATCTGGGCGTCATTGGTGCACTGATAGAAAACCTGCACGGAATAGTGATAGGGCGATTTGTCCCACAGATAGGCCTGCAGCACGGTATTGAGCATGTGGACGGAATAGTCCGTCTCTCCCTCGCCGCCTGACCCGCCCACCTCGGCGAGCTTGAGGACATCCTCGACGGGCACGCCCAGGCGCGCGTTGATGACGGAGTCGCTGCCGATCATGGCCTGGGCATAACAAGGGTGTTGTCGCCAGTTACTGTAGGCCGCGTCATACACGAGCAGGAAACCGCATATTCCCGCTATGGCAAGGACCCTGATGGCTCCGGGCTTTGGATGCATCACTGACCTCCCGCCTCATCGCCGGTCGACACCGCGTTCCCACCCCACCCTCACCGCGCCGGTATAACTGATTAGACTGATCAGGCATGGAAAAATTCGCCTGCCAGAACACGATACTGCCTTTTAGGATATGCATCATGCATACCAGGAGAGTGCCGCAAATGGATGACTCAGTTCACGACCCGCATGATCCCGGAAATCACGCCATCCAGGGCGCGGTCGAACAGCTCGGGCGCGTCCACCTGGACAGCCCTCCCCTGCCTGAAGTCATCGGCCAGCACGTAGAAGGGACGCTCGGCCACTACCTTATAGTGACGGTTCACAAAGGAAAAATTGGTAAACTGATCGCCGCGCCAGGCCAGTTTCACGCGCATGCGCCCGCCCTGGTCATCGCACAGCTCGACCCAGGATCCCAGCGCCAGCCCTTTGACCAGTTCAGTGTACTCGTCGTCTATCCTGGGGCCCGGGTCTTCTTCCCGGGTCAGGCCCATCTCGTTCATCAGTTTCTCGAATCGTTCGTCGTTACCGCTCGTTGACTCCCGCTGCATCTCGTCGAACAATTCATAAGCATCGCCATCCAGATCGGGCAGAAGATCGATTTCGCTGTTCAGTTCCGCAATTTCGCGATCAATGGACTGCTCTCCGGGCGCCGGGGAAGGCGGCTGTTGCGAAACCGCCGGAGGCGCCTGCTGCCGCGCGGGGGACTCTGTGCCCGGCCCCTTCAGCAGGGTCACATGGTGGCGTTCCAGGGAGGCCATCAGATCCCGGGTCCTTTCCGCCTCGTATCCGATCCACTCCAGCCCCTCTGTCATGAGTTTCAGTATTCCAGGCAGCACCCGCAGGAGATCCTTGCGCTGCGCCTGGGAAGTCTTGGGCGCCAGGCTCCACATCAGGTCCTCGACAAACTGGACCGCGCGCTCATATCCAGGTCCATCCCCGTCCGCGCACTGGGACGCCTCGGCCACCACCCGGCTCCAGTCGGAAACGAGAAACTCGAGAATCTCCCCGGGCACAGGATCCGCTCTGTGCTTCTCCATGATCCGCGCTACGATTTCTTTCTTTTTGTGCTCTTTTCTCTCCCTGGCGAGCGCTTCCTGGCGGATCTTCTCCCGGGCCTGCTCGAAGGCGCGCCGCTCCTGCTCGATGAATGCCTCGAACTCACTCAGCAGTTCCTCGAAGATGTGTAAGTCACTATCGAATTCTTCCTGGATTCTGGTGACGACCGCCTCCATTTTTTTGTACAGGCGGTCCTGCGTGGCCTCGCAATCCTCACTCCAGCCAACGCCGGCATATGCCAGCTTGTTGATGAGGCGCCTTGCCGGATGGTTCTTGTGACGGAAAAAATTGCGATCGATGATGGCCGCTTTAAGAATGGGAATCTGCAAGCGTCCGATGAGGGCCTTGACGGAATCGGGGAGGGAGCGGTCGTCCAGGATGAGATCGAAAATCATGCTGATCACATCGATGGTGTCGTTGTCTATCTGATTGAGCCTTCCACCCAGTGCCCCGGCACTGTTCGAGGCCAGGACGGCATTGACCTGCTCCCTCAGGGAGGCCGCCGCCGGCCCCGCTCCGCGGGCCGGCGATATCTGACCCTCCTGGAGCTGCGTCAGGCTGTCCAGCAAGCGGGGGGTGATGGAAAACGCCGGCGCTTCTCCACCGTCCTGACCCCGCGGTGGCTGCGCGGCATCGCCCAGGGCGAGGAGCTGCTGAATGGCCTGGTACATCCGTGCATCGGGTTGGATGGGTGGCGGCTCCCGGGTAACGGGCGGAACCGCCGCCTCCCCGCCCAGCCCCACGTGCTCCGCGCCTGCCGCGGCGCCTTGCGCAACGGGCTCCTCGCGCTTGACCACCTTGTGCCTGAGCCCGGGCAGGATCCCCTCCGCGATCAAATGGGCATTGATTTCGTGAAAATATTCCCTCACTGTCTTCATCAGAACCTTGTCCAGGCGCTTGAGCTGGTACAGGCTCATCTCAAGATCGAGTCCCATGGACTCAAGCAGATCATGAAATGCCCGGCACAGATTCTCCGGCCCAAAGGGGGCGCCCTCCAGACTGAATGCGGCATCGGGAAACAGGTGGGAGAAACGCTCTTCCATGCAATACAGTTCATCGCTGAATCGCTGGGAAAGCTTCTCCACCAGGTTGGTGACCGCCAGGGTTTCCTCAAGCTCGGTTTCTTCCAGCAGCGCAAGACCGTCCTCGGCATCCACCGTGGCCCCGGCGCTGTCACCGCCAACTGGCCGCAGAATGGATTGCAGGCGCCGGGAAAAATACTCGTTGTAGCGGTTGATGAGCGTCTTCTGCCCCAGTTCCTGCCAGGGCAGACGGATGGCGCCGCCGGCGCCGGGCAAGCCTTCCCCCTCCTCCCCGGCCGCGGGCGTATTTTCATCCGGATAAAGGATGGCCATGAAGGTATCGGCGTAGCGGGAAGCGATGGCCTGGCAGGCGCGGAGCACCCGGTCCGGCTGCCCGATGGCCCGGCTGGCCACGATGGTCACGCGGCCTTGTTCTGGGGGACGGGATTCACCCATGTTCATGATTTCCTGGCTTGTGGCGGAGTGGGTGGACAATTCGGGGCGCCATGCATGCATGGCGCCTCAATATATATCGGTAAATCAGGCAGTTCGCTTAACCCATATTTCTCACCAGGAGGCAGGATGATCGCGTGGAGAATTGGATTCACAAAGGATTATTTCCGATTGAGAAAAATTCTTTGTGGATTCAAGAATCAAGCGAGGGGCCGTCATCCTGGTGAGAAATGCGGGTCAACAACCCGTTACCAAAGCCAGGGGATAAGGGATTCGCGCACCGCGCGCCAAAACTTACTTTTTTACATGATGTTTTATTGGTAACAACCTGTTATTGTTATTTTATATTCATCTCGCCCCAGGATTGCAAACACCGTTCAGTGCCTGCACAAAGGCGTCATTCCTCCTCTCCGATCCATTGTTCCAGCGCCGCGATGATTTTGCGCGCCTGGTCCCTGCTGGAAATATTGAACTTGGATTTCTGGATATATTCGCCGTTGCGTTTCTGATAACGGCGAATGGTGTACTTGTCAGGGCCGTAAGCCTGCTTGGCACGGTCCCAGTCCTGGTAGCGGAAAATCAGCGTGGCCCAGGCCCCCTTGCTCAACACCACCTTATCCAGCTCCTTGACGATGTCGACACCGTCTTCCGTATAGTTCACACTCAAATCGTTTACATCTGATGCCATGTCGTTTCCTTCTCGTTGCAGTCTTTATGCGCCAGGGCCGCGGCTTTACCCGCCGCCAAGGCAAGGGGGGGACAGGGGCACATCTCCATGCCGCTCCCGCCATTCCCGCCCGGTCAGGGCGTGTATGGCCAGCGCGTGCACGCCCTCCCGGAGCACTTCGTCCAACAAGGCGTAGACCTTGCGGTGCCGCGCCAGAAGCGGCATGTTATCAAATTCACTGGATACCATTACCAGCTTGAAATGCGTTTCCGATCCCTCGGGCACATTATGTCCGCCGCTCTCGTTGATGACCTCCAGGTGCTGTAAGTGCAACCCCGTTTTCAGCAGATGTTCAATCTTCGCCTGTATCTTCACTTGGACCTCTGTGTTGTTTGTCTCTCAATCATGGCAACAGCCTGGGCCAGGTTTGAAAAAGGCCCAGAGTGACATAAAGCAAGGCCCAAAGGGCTTCCCCCTTGTGCCTTGTATCTGATCTTGCGCCTGAAATGCCGTTGGGCTCTGCTGTGCTCAGCGCCGGCCCACGACCTGCCTTGGATATCGCCGGTCCGTGGGGCGCCCTGTATGAGGCTTTGCCATCGATTGTCTGGGTATTATGCAACTGTCCGGAAGTTAATACTATTATTTTGCCATTTGAATTATAATTGATATTTGAAACTGTCTTCCCCCCGGAAACCTCACAACCACGCGAACCATGACCGATGGAATCTGATAACACACTCAAAATATTGCAAAAAATCCAAAAGACCCAGAACAATATCGTCATCTATTCCGCCATTGCCATGGGCGTGATTCTGATCGTCTATTTCTTTACCTTTGCCATGCTGGCCGATATGGGATACAAATCCATCCTGATGTTTGAGATCATCTCCAGCATCATCTTTTTCATATCGTTCTTCTTTTTGAACAAGATCGCCTTTCATGTCACCCGCTTCCTCTATCGTAACCGCCAGCCGCATAGCGATATCATGCGCGTGCTGAACGCATCGGACGTCACCAGGAAACCGGAAGAACTGCTGACGAAAATCGAAACCGGCGCCGGTAACAATATGCTTCCCTGACAGGCGCGCGCGGCGGGCGGCGGCTGACAAGGCGGACCGGCTCAGACACAAGGCTGCCCTGACCAACAAAGAACATGCCGAACACCGCTCTTCCCATTCACCACAAGATCCGCTGGACCATCATTATCCTGATTCTGGCCGCCAGTGTGATCATGACACTGGCGGGCATCTACGCCCTCAAGATCTCGCCCACGCTCTATTTCGAATCCAAGGTCGTCACCCTGCGCGAGGATATCGTCATCACCCGCATCAACGATCAGGAAATCGATGAAACCTCTCTCTGGAAACTGCCCGTGTTTTTCACGCCAAAGGAAGAGCGGGCGTGGTGGTTCACCCAGCACAAGATCGACAAAATCCTCAAGGAAAATGAGCAAGTGGTCATTACCTTCATGGACAGGCGGGGGGTCACATGGCAGATCATCGCCGACGTGGATTACATGACGCTGGGCGAAATCGTGAAGCGCCTGGGGCTGGTCCATCTGGTCTGGCTCATCTACCTGGTGTCCGCAATCACAATTTTCAGAAGACACCCGACGACGCCGGGTTATATCAGCGCCTTCTTCCTCGCCTCGTCGGCGCTCTATCTGACCAGCCTCACGCCAGTCGTGCACCGGCCGGTTTTCATGGACTATTTCTGGCTCTCCCTTCTCATCAAGGTTTTCTTCGTCGCCAGCACGGGGCAGATATCCATGGTCCACTTTGCCATGATATTTCCCAAGAGAAAAAAGATCATCGAAGAGAATGGCTGGATCATCTGGCTGTTCTATTGCTATTCACTGGGCATCTCCCTTCTCTACCTCCTTGAGTTCATCTCCCTGAAGACGACACTCCCCTTGCTCGTGTTCTGGGTCGTGGTCATGCTCTCGGGGCTCGCCCATTCCATGATCAAGGATCCCGACGTCTTCATGAGAAAGCAGATGCGCATGACTTTTTTCGCGCTGCTGCTGGTCTCGACCTATTTCGTGATCTCGATGCTGGTGCTATGGCATATAGAGGAGAACATGTTGCTCAATATCGCCCTGTTCTCTCTCATCCTGCCCTTCTCCCTGATTCTCTCCCTGGACAACCAGCAACTGTACCAGGAACGAATCGCGGTCGAGGTAAACTCAAGAAAAGAAAAGGAGCGCATCCATCGCGAACTGCATGACACTGTGCTGAACGATCTGGCGAGCATATCCATTGTGACGGAAGGCGCCCTGCGCTTTATCGACCAGGACCCCAGACAGGTGAACAACCGCCTTTATCAGATCAAGGAATATACCGCCGACTCCTCGCGGCAGTTGCGCAATTTCCTGTGGGTCATCGATGACCGCCAGAGCACATGGAACGACGTGGTGGATTCCCTGAGACGGCTGGGCTATGACCTGCTGAATTACCAGGACATCAGCTTCGAAATGGAAATCAACGGAGATTCCGAGGACATTGCTCAACCTTCTCCCGCCATCAAGCACGCAATATTCCAGATATTCAGAGAGGCGCTCATCAATATCACCAAGCATTCCCAGGCGAAGCATGTGCTTGCCAGTATTACCTATGGGAAAAATGTCGTCATTGTCGTCATCAGCGACGATGGCGTCGGATTCGACATCAACGAAGTCAAGGATAACAGCTATGGCTTGCTCAATATGAAAAACCGGGTAGACGAAATTCATGGTGAGCTGGTGGTGAAATCCAGCCCCGGACAGGGAAGCCAGGTGATCGTGCAATTTCCTCTGAAATAAGGCATGATCCGCCATA
>WGFB01000025.1 GCA_015492435.1 Gammaproteobacteria bacterium
CAATATAGTCAGTCAACTCTTTTCGGGATCCAAGGCTCTACACCGGTTCCCGGTAAGTCAGAACTTGAAAAAACAAACCCCGGAGAGGAAGTTTGCGCCAGCGAGAATATATGCTAAATTTTGATCATGGCAGGGATGCCGGGTGCAGGCAGGGAAGATCTGCGGTGATGTCGAAGGTATCCACAGGCCGGGGTGGCAAGGAAGCGGCCCCGGCCCTGCCTTTTCAGATGGCGGGTATTGATTCAGAAGCTTCGGTTTGGCAGAAGCTTTTTTACCGGGGCTGATGTAGGGCAAGCGGTATCCGCTGCTTGTGTGAATGAATGTGAAGGAACCTCTGATCAATTCATGAACCGGCGTCTGGCGGCTGAAATGTCCCGGCTCCGCGTTGAAAAGCTTGGCGATGGCGCGCGATTACCTGCGCTTTTCGCCTTGATCCGGAACCTTTCATCTCGCCATCCATCCGGTCCAGAATTAATCAGAGGTTCCTGAAGTTTGAACATTCGTAACCTGCCGATTCCGGCCATATAGCCTCATGGTGCAAGGCCCGCCATGGCAATCCCTTGCTTTCTGAGTAAAATCCTTTGTGGATCCAAGGATCAAGCGAGGCCCGTCATCCTGGTGAGAGATGCGGGCCAGACTTGACCCCTTGAGATAGTTCCACTTCTTCTGTTTGGCCTTTGCGGATGTAGTAGCCGCGCATTTCCAGCACTCCTGCCGTGTGCAGTGAGACTATCAGATACAGAGCGTTTGGATAGGCTGATTCCGCCAGGTCGATGGCGGAGGGGCGGGCGGGTTCCTGGGGGTGGGAGTGGTAGATGGCGAAAAGTTCTTCCCCGGCTTCGCGCATGGCGCGCATGGCATTGATTTGCGCGGCGGGGTCCATCTCGAAACGGGTGGCGGGATCGGGAGCCACGTTGGCAATCTCGAAACAGCGGGTGGGGTTGCCTTTTCTGCTGGCGACGAGCCCGCATACCTCGCGGTCTTCATGGCGCTGGGCGTGGGCGAGTATGAAATGGGTAATGTTGAGCGGGATGTGGATGATGGCCATGGTGGTTTAAGTGGCTGCGTTCAGATACTGGCCCGCGGCATTGCGTGCGTGGCCGGCGTAGTCCCTGTGGCCGGCCACCTTGTGATATCCATGGCGGCGCAGCAGTTCAAGCGTGGCTTCGCCCTGGTCGTGGCCATGTTCCAGCAGTAACCAGCCCGCATCTTTGAGATGGAGTCTGGCCTCGCAGATGATCGTCTCAAGAGCTTCCATTCCGCCGGGTCCGCTTACCAGTGCGATGCCGGGTTCGTGTGTCAGCCTGGCGAGGCAGGGGTCATTGCTGCGGACGTATGGGGGGTTGGCTGTGATCACATCGAATCGTTGTCCCTGAATCTGGCTGAACCAGTCGGATTGGCGGAAGGAAACGTTGGGGATATCCAGGCGCCGCGCGTTCTCCATGGCGACCGCGAGCGCTGCCTCACAGATATCAACCGCTACGAATTTACAGCGCGGCCGCTCGTGGGCCAGCGCCAGGGCGATGGTGCCGGGGCCCGTGCCGAGGTCGGCGATGTGCCAAGCCGCATTCCGCGGGATCAGGTCCAGGGCCAGTTCCACGAGATGCTCCGTCTCCGGGCGCGGAACCAGGGTATCCGGTGTCACGCGCAGTTTCAGCGACCAGAATTCCTGTTGTCCCGTCAAATAGGCGATGGGTTCCCCTTGCCGGCGTCTCTGTATCAGCTTCCGAAAAGTATCGTGCCGCTGCCGTTCCACTTTTTCCCGTGGCCAGGCATGGAGATGATTGCGCGGTTTTCCCAACGCCAGGGACAACAGTATTTCCGCGTCCAGCCGGGGCGAGTCGCTGCTCGCCGCCAGGTCCCGGACGCCTTGTTCAAGTATGCAGCGAATGTTGGCGCGGTCTTCCACTGCTGGAGTCTAGCCTCCCAGCATGGCCATCTGTTCGGCCTGTTGTTCATTGATAAGGGGGTCTATGACCTGATCCAGCTTGCCGGCCAGGATTTCATCCAGTTTATAGAGCGTGAGATTGATGCGGTGATCCGTGAGTCTGCCCTGGGGGAAGTTATAGGTGCGGATGCGCTCCGACCGGTCGCCGCTCCCCACTTGAAGCTTGCGCGTTTGTGCCTGTTCTTCCGCCTGCGCTTCCTGGGCCTGGGACAGCAGCTTGGCCTGCAGCAGGGACAGGGCGCGGGCACGGTTTTTGTGTTGCGAGCGTTCTTCCTGGCATTCCACCACGATTCCCGAGGGCAGGTGGGTGATGCGGATGGCGGAATCGGTTTTATTGACGTGTTGACCGCCTGCGCCGGAGGCGCGGAAGGTGTCGACCTTGAGGTCGGCGGGATTGATATCGACGGCTTCCACGGCCTCCACCTCGGGCAGTACGGCGACGGTGCAGGCAGAGGTATGAATGCGTCCCTGGGATTCGGTTTCCGGCACCCGCTGCACCCGGTGCACGCCGGATTCGAACTTGAGCCGGGAGTAGGCGCCCTTGCCCACGATGCGCACGATGATTTCCTTGTAGCCGCCGTGTTCGCCCTCGCTGGTGCTGATCACCTCGGTTTGCCAGTTTCGTGATTCGGCATATTGCGCGTACATGCGGAACAGGTCACCCGCGAACAGGGCGGCTTCGTCGCCCCCGGTGCCCGCGCGGATTTCCAGGAAGATGTTCGCGTCATCCTTGGGGTCGGAGGGGAGTAGCAGGGTGTAGATTTCCTTTTCCAGGGCTTTCTGCCGCTGTTGCAGGTTGCGCAGTTCTTCCTGGGCCAGAGCGCGCATGTCTGCATCCCCTTCCTTGAGCAGCTCGTTGGCGGCCGCCTCGTCGCCGAGGTTCTGCTGGTATTCGTGGTAGCAGTTGGCCAGCGGCGTGATTTGTGCATATTCCCTGGAGAGGGCGCGGAAACGCTCCTGGTCATTGATGATGCCGGCGTCGGCCAGCAGTCCTTCAAGTTCCCGGTGACGCTCGGAGAGCGCCTCCAGCTTGTTGAGAATGGATGGTTTGAGCACGTGCGGCAGAGCGGATGGTGTCAGTTGTCGAGGTCGTTCTTTTTGACGCCGAGGAGTTCCCGGGCGGCCTGGAGGAATTCATCGCGCCCCTCGAAGCCGGCGCGGCGCATGCAGGCACTGGGTTTGTGGATGATCTTGTTGGTGAGCGTGTGCGCCAGGTGTTGCACGACTTCCCGCGGGTCGTGGCCCGCCTCCAGCAGGCGCGTGGCCTTGCGCACTTCCTCGTCACGGATGCGGGCGGTGTTTTCGCGGTAGGTGCGGATGGTGGACACGGCGCTGAGGGAGCGCAGCCAGCCCATGAAATGGGCGGCCTGGGTATCGATGATCTCTTCGGCCTGCTGCGCGGCCTCCTGGCGTGACTTGAGCCCTTCGTCTATGATTTCACGCAGGTCGTCGACGGTGTAGAGATAGATGTCGTTGAGATCGCCCACCTCGGGCTCGATATCCCGGGGCACGGCTATGTCCACCATCAGTATGGGCTGATGCTTGCGTTTCTTGATGGCGCGCTCCACGGCGCCCTTGCCGAGGATGGGCAACTGGCTGGCCGTGGAGGAAATGACGATGTCCGCGTCGGCGAGATATTCGGGAATCTCGGACAAGGTGATGGCCATGCCGTTGATCTCCTTGACCAGGTTCTCGGCGCGCGCCAGGGTGCGGTTGGCGACGATGATGCGGCCGATGCCGTTCTGGCGCAGGTGGCGCGCCGCCAGCTCGATGGTCTCTCCCGCGCCGATGAGCAACGCCGTGTGTTTTTCCAGGCCGGCAAAGATTTGCTTGGCCAGGCTGATGGCCGCAAAGGCCACGGACACCGGGCTGGCCCCGATGGCGGTATCGGTGCGCACCTGCTTGGCGACGGAAAAAGTATGTTCGAATAGGCGGTTGAGAAGCTTGCCCAGGGTGCCCGCCTCCTTGGCTGCAACATAGGCGTCTTTCAGTTGTCCAAGAATCTGAGGCTCGCCCAGGATCATGGAATCGAGGCCGCTGGCGACGCGCAAGAGGTGCTTCACGGCCTGCAGCTCGGGATAGGTGTATAAGTAGGGCTCCAGTTCCTCGCTGCGCAGGTTATGGAACTGGCTGAACCAGTCGATAACAATGGTGCTGTCGTTGCCCTCGATGTTGCACAGCATCTCCGTGCGGTTGCAGGTGGAGAGGATGGCCGCTTCGCTGACCTGCTTGTTGTCCGTCAGTTCATGGAGAACGTGGGGCAGGCGGTCAGGCGCGAAGGCCACGCGCTCGCGGATTTGCACGGGGGCTGTATTATGGTTGAGGCCTACCGCTAGTAGCATCATGTGTACGGGATCGGACCGTTTGTATACGGGCTCTTCTCGGTTATCGGGATAAACGCTTAAATTATATAGTTTTCAGTCGCTGATTTCACGGTGATTCACCGTTTGGCACCCCATTGTATAGGATTAAGGGGGTTTTTGAGAGAATTTATGATAACATGCTGTCTTTATGAATAATTCCCATCTTCTTCCTCTGACCGCCGTGATTGCCCTGTGGCTGGGGGGCTGTGCATCCGTGCCGGGCCAGGCCCCGGTATCCCCCGCGGAGCACGGGCAGGCCGCGGCCAAGCACGAACTGAGCGCTCCCGGGCCGTCCGCCAGCTACCCCGCCGTGAATCTCAGCGCGGATATTCTTTATGAAATGCTGGTGGCGGACATCGCCGTGCAGCGCCAGTACTATGCCCTGGCCATTGATCGCTATCTCAGCCTGGCCAAGCGCACGGGCGACCCCCGCATCACGGGGATGGCCACGCGGGTCGCCATCTATGCCAGGGACGACCGCCGTGCCCTGGAGGCGGCCGAGCTGTGGGTAGAGCAGGACCCGCGGAATGCGGAGGCCCGCCAGGCCATTATTGCGGCCTTGATCCGCGCGGGACGGCCGCGGGACAGCTTTCCCCATGTCGATGCCCTCATGACCATGGAGGACAGCGGACCCGACAGCGGCCTGCGCCTCATCTCCAGCCTGTTGGGGCGCGAGCAGGACATCAGGGCGGCCCTGGTGGTCATGGAGCATGTGGTAAGCCAGGACGGGGGGAATGCCGGCGCATGGCTGGTCTACGGCCAGCTTGCCCTGCGCGCCAGTGATCTGGATACTGCCGCCAGTGCCATCGACAAGGCCCTGGGCCTCAGGCCTGCCTGGGTGGATGCGGTTCTGCTCCGCGCGCGCGTTCTGCAGTTACGGGGTGGCAACCCCGAGGCCTACGCCTATCTCGGAAAGGCCGTGGAAGAGACACCCGATGATGTGCGTCTGCGCCTGGCCTATGCGCGCCTCGCCATGGATGAGAAACAGTTCGAAGTGGCCTTGCAACAGTATGAGTATCTGGTCGGGCTGGCGCCGGACAACGATGAGCTGAAATACACCCTCGGGCTGCTGTTGTTGCAGATGCAGCGGGTGGACGAGGCCGAATCCTATTTGAAGCAGATTCATACCCGCGGCGCCCGTTTCGATGACGTCAATTTCTATCTGGGCTGGATCGGTGAATACCGCAACAACGTGCAAGAAGCCATCGATTATTACCAGGCGGTGAGTGGCGGCGCCAATTACCTGGAGGCCGGGGTGCGTTCCGCCATCCTCATGGCAAGGGAGGGCGATGTGAAGGGCGCCCGCGCCCAATTGGAAAAGCTGCGCCGGGAGGCGCCTGCCCATGAGCGCCGCATTTCCCTCGTGGAAGGTGAGATCCTGCGCGGTTCGGAACAATATGAGGAGGCCATGAAGGTCTATGATGCCGCCCTGGAAAAAGCCCCTGACGATGAAGGGTTGCTGTACGCACGCGCCATCCTGGCGGAAAAAATGGACAGGCTGGATCTCATGGAGCAGGACTTGCTGCGCATCATCCAGCAGGATCCGGATAACGCGGATGCCCTCAATGCCCTCGGCTACACCCTCGCTGACCGCACGGAGCGCTACGAGGAAGCCTACGAATATATCAAGCGGGCCCTGGAGCTGAGTCCCGATAACCACGCCATACTCGACAGCATGGGATGGGTGTTGTACCGCCTCGGTAAATACGACGAGGCCATTAAGTTCCTGCGTCAGTCCTTGAGCATGAAGGCCGATTACGAGGTGGCCGCGCATCTCGGGGAGGTCTTGTGGGTGTCCGGCGCCCAGGAGGAGGCGCTGGAGGTCTGGAATCAGGCGCTGGAACACTTCTCGGGCAACAAGGTGCTGCTGGACGTCATCAAGCGTTTCAGTCAATAACGGATCCCGTGCAGGGTGAAGGCGAGATCCGGCTGTTTCCGCCTTTTCCCTCGAAGGGGAAGGTCTCCGGCGTATACGATATGAAAGCCCCGGGTCATCAGGATCCGGTGGCTCAGGAATCCATCATGATGTTCTCCACCTTACGGCCATTCCCGGGACTGGCCGCGTTGTTGTTGCCTTTTTTTATCACGGCATGCGCCGGATTTGCGCCTGAGCAGAGGGATGCCGCCCATGCGGAACGCTTGTGGGAGATGCGAAATGAGGCTCTTGCGGGCATGAGCTGGATTTTGTCGGGGCGCGTCGCCGTGAAAAGCGCCCAGGGATCCTGGCAGGCCATATTGACGTGGCGTCAGGTAGCGGATCATTACGCCATCAACTTCCAGTCCCCCTTCGGCCAGTTGGTGGCGCGCCTCATGGGCGATGACCAAGGCGTCAGCCTTTATCTGCCCGATGACCGGGTCCTCACCAGCGATGATCCCGCGGAACTGTTGCGGGAGCAGTTGGGATGGGCGGTTCCGGTTGCCGGACTGCGCAGTTGGGTTGCGGGGATTCCGGCGGATGGCGATGTGGCCGGCAAGGCCATCGATGACAAAGGGCGTCTGCGCAGGCTCGATCAGCAGGGCTGGTCCATCGATTATGCCCGCTATGCGCCGGTTGGCAATATCGATATGCCCGGCAGGGTCCGTCTCAAGCGGGAGGGCATGAGCATACGCCTGGTGATCGACCGCTGGGAATTGCGCGGGGACGGTGTTCCAGGCCAGAAAACATGAAGAGCGCCCTGGAGGAATTCTGGCCCGCGCCGGCCAAGCTGAACCTGTTCCTGCACATTACCGGACGCCGCTCCGATGGCTATCATCTGCTGCAGACGGTATTCCAGTTTGTCGATTGCTGTGACCGTCTCGCCTTCGAGGTCCGCCGGGATGGTCGTATCCGCCGGAGCAGCAGCTTGCCGGGGGTCGCCAGCGAGAACGATCTGGCGGTGCGGGCGGCGGCGCTGCTCCAGAGGCACGCGGGGTCGTCATTGGGCGTGGACATTCATATTGAGAAGAACCTGCCCATGGGCGGCGGGTTGGGCGGTGGCAGTTCCGATGCGGCCACCACGCTTCATGCCCTCAATATCCTGTGGGAGCTGGAATTGCCGCGTGGCGAGCTGCTCGATCTGGCCGTGCGGCTGGGAGCCGATGTCCCGGTATTCGTGGCCGGACATGCCGCCTGGGCCGAGGGCGTGGGTGAAGTGCTGACCCCCCTGGAGTTGCCGGAGCCCTGGTATGTCGTCATCGCGCCTCCCTGCCATGTGGATACCGCCGAGATTTTTCAAGCCCCGGAATTGACACGGGATTGTCAAGCGATCACAATAGGCAGCTTTCTTTCCGGGCAGTGTGGCAATGTATGCGAATCCGTCGTCCGGCGCCGGCATCCGCAGGTCGATGAGGCGCTGAACTGGCTGGAGCGGCATGCCCCGGCCAGGATGAGCGGTACTGGCGCGAGTGTGTTTGCTTCATTCGGTTCCGCGGACGAGGCCAGGGAGGTGTTCGCGCGGCGCCCCCGGGGCTGGCAGGGCTTCGTGGCCCGTGGGTTGAACCGCTCACCCCTGCTCGACGGGCCATCGGGCGGCGGTTGAGCCGGAGGTGCGCGCATGTCCGGGCTGGGTGAGTTGATGAACAGAGGGGCTGACCTGTAGCGCTATGTTGCCGTGTGTTCAGATGGGGTGTCGCCAAGCGGTAAGGCACGGGATTTTGATTCCCGCATACCCAGGTTCGAATCCTGGCACCCCAGCCAATCATGCCGGCCATGTCTTCTGACGATGACAAGCAACGGGCTGTAGGGGAGGGGATATGAACTATTCCAACAACAAGCGTTTCGACGACCCCGGCAGCAACATGATGGTGTTTACCGGCAATGCCCATCCGCAGCTGGCGAGGGCTGTGGTGGCAAGGCTGAACCTGCCGCTGGGCAAGGCCAATGTGGGCCGTTTCAGCGACGGTGAGATCGCGGTGGAGATCATGGAGAACGTTCGGGGCAAGGATGTCTTCATCATGCAGCCCACCTGCGTGCCCACCAACGACAACCTGATGGAGTTGTTGATCATGATCGATGCGATCCGCCGCTCGTCGGCCTATCGCATCACGGCGGTGATTCCCTATTTCGGTTATTCGCGCCAGGACCGCCGCCCGCGATCCGCCCGGGTGCCCATCAGCGCCCGCGTGGTGGCGGACATGGTCACCACCGTGGGCGCCAACCGGGTGCTGACGGTGGATCTGCACGCAGACCAGGTGCAGGGGTTCTTCGCCATACCCGTGGACAATGTCTACGGGTCGCCGGTATTGCTGACGGATATCTGGAGGCAGAAATATCCCGACATGATGGTCGTGTCGCCGGATGTGGGAGGCGTGGTGCGCGCCCGCGCCATCGCCAAGCAGCTCGATGGCGCGGAGCTGGCCATCGTCGACAAGCGGCGCCTGGGACCCAATGAGGCCAAGGTGATGAATATCATTGGCGACGTGCAGGGCCGCACCTGCATCCTGGTGGACGACATGGTGGATACCGCGGGCACCCTGTGCGAGGCGGCCGGGGTCCTGAAGGCAGAGGGGGCGTCCAAGGTCGTGGCCTACTGTACGCATCCCGTGCTCTCGGGCAAGGCGGTGAGCCGCATCAGCCAGTCACAACTGGACGAGCTGGTGGTGACGGATACCATCCCCCTGTCGGAGGAGGCGCGTGCCTGTAAACGCATCCGCCAGTTGAGCATCGCCGACATGCTGGCCGAAACCATGCGCAGGATCAGTTCCGAGGAATCGGTGAGTTCCATCTATATGGACTGATCCAGGCCTTGCCGGGTTGGATCTTGCCGCTGTTTAACATTTTTCCGGTCGCTGTCTGGTCGCAAGGCAGGGATCTTTTCGTAAGCCATAAAATGGAGAGAGAAAATGAGCGCAAGCTTTGAATTGACCGCCGAGGTCAGGAAGGACAAGGGGAAAGGTGCGAGCCGCCGCCTGCGTCGTTCCGGCAAGATTCCGGCGATTATGTACGGGGCCGGCGAGCCGCCCCTGCCCCTGGTGCTGGATCACGATGCCGTGGTGCACAATCTTGAAAATGAAGCCTTCTACTCCCACATCCTCGATATCGATGTGGAGGGCAAGACGGTGCAGGCCGTTTTGAAGGACATCCAGCGGCACACCCACAAACCCACCGTACTGCACATTGACCTGCAGCGCATCGATGCGGCGGAAAAGCTGCGTATGCATGTGCCGTTGCATTTCATCGGCGAGGACCGCGCCGTGGGCGTCAAGAAATCCGGCGGAGTGATTTCCCATCTCATGATGGACGTGGAGGTGACCTGCCTGCCCAAGGATCTGCCCGAATATATCGAGGTGGATGTCTCCAATCTGGGCCTCAACGAGGCCGTGCACCTGTCCGATATCCAGCTTCCGGAAGGGGTGGAAATCGTGGCCCTGCAGCATGGTCCCGAGCACGACCAGCCTGTCATCTCCATTCACAGCCCGCGTGGTGGCGTGGAGAGCGAAGAGGCGGCGGCCGGTGAAGGCGCCGAGGGCGAGGCCGCCGAAGGCGAGGGCGGTTAGGGCCCCTGCCTGAACCCCTGCCGGATGGAAGCCCGGTTCGGTGGGGGATTCGGATACTGCATCACGAGCGGGACGGCCTTACCTTGTCTTTAGCCTTTGATCTCATCGTGGGCCTGGGAAATCCCGGCGCCAAATACGAGCACACCCGGCACAATGCCGGTTTCTGGTTGCTGGACCGCCTTGCCGCCTCGGTGGGCGCCGGCTTCAGGGAGGAACGCCGCTTTCAAGGTCAGGTCGCGGTCATGGATGTGGCGGGTGAGACCTGCCGCTTGTTGAAGCCCGCAACCTTCATGAACCACAGCGGGCAGAGTATTGCCGCGTTATTGCAGTATTACAAGTTCACACCAGAGCGCCTGCTCGTCGTGCACGACGATATCGATCTCGAGCCGGGATGCGTGCGCCTCAAGCGTGGTGGCGGACATGGCGGGCATAACGGCCTGCGCCACATCATCCAAGCGCTGGGAAGCCGCGAGTTTCAGCGCCTGCGCATCGGCGTAGGCCATCCGGGGGCGCGTGACCAGGTCGTGGACTACGTGCTGCGCCGTCCAGCGCCCACCGAGCGGGCGCTCATCGACGAAGCCATCGGCGAGGCCCTGGCGCAGATGCCTTTGATTCTGCAGGGCGGGCTCGAACAGGCGATGCGCGTCCTGCATGCGCGCCGGCACCGGCAGAACTGACAGCACCGAGGAGTTTTCATGGGTTTCAAATGTGGCATCGTGGGTCTGCCCAACGTGGGGAAATCCACTCTGTTCAATGCCCTCACCCAGGCGGGCATCGAGTCGGCGAACTATCCCTTCTGCACCATCGAGCCCAACGTGGGCATCGTGCCCATGCCCGATCCGCGTCTCGACAGGCTGGCGGAAATCGTCAAGCCGCAGCGGGTCGTACCCACCACCATGGAGTTCGTCGATATCGCTGGGCTGGTGGCGGGGGCATCCCGCGGCGAGGGGCTGGGCAACAAGTTTCTGGCCCACATCCGTGAGACCCAGGCCATCGCCCATGTGGTGCGCTGCTTCGAGGAAGAGGATATCACCCACGTGGAAGGCAGCATCGATCCCCTGCGCGACGTGGAGACCATCAATACCGAATTGCTGCTGGCGGATCTGGAAACCGTGACCAGGAACCTGCAGCGCGCCGCCAAGCAGTCCAAGAGCGGCGACAAGGAGGCCCTGCAGCGCAAGGCCCTGCTGGAGCAGGTGGAGGCGGCTCTCAACGAGGGGCGGCCGGTGCGTGCCCTGGAGCTGAGTGCCGGACAGTCTCATGCCCTGCGCGACCTGCATCTGCTGACGGCCAAGCCTGCCATGTATATTGCCAATGTCGCCGAGGACGGCTTCAGCGGCAATCCTTTCCTGGAGCAGTTGCGCGGCCTGGCGGCGGGGGAGGGCGCCATGGTGGTGCCGGTATGCGCGGCCATAGAGGCTGAGATCGCCGAACTGGACGAAGGCGAAAAGCAGGAGTTTCTCGCCGATCTGGGACTGGAGGAGCCTGGACTGGATCGCGTTATTCGCGCTGGTTATGAACTGCTGGGCTTGCAGACCTATTTCACCGCGGGAGTGAAGGAAGTACGCGCCTGGACCGTGCCGGTGGGCGCCACGGCGCCCCAGGCGGCCGGCGTGATTCATGGCGACTTCGAAAAGGGCTTCATCCGCGCCGAGGTTGTCGCCTATGAGGATTTCCTGGCCTGCGGCGGAGAGCAGGGCGCCAAGGAGGCGGGCAAATGGCGCCTGGAGGGAAAGGATTACATCGTTCAGGATGGCGACGTCATCCACTTCCGCTTCAATGTATGAGCGTTTCATTGAAGGGTGAAGCCCGGGCGCGTGTCTTTTGAAAGGCCTGATTTTGTCAGCGGTGGTCCTGTCGGCGGCGTATGCGCTGCTGATGGCATTCGTCTACTTCAACCAGTCCCGGCTGATATATTATCCACAACTTCCCTCGCGCGTGGTGAGCAGCACCCCGGAGGAGATGGGGCTGGAATATGAGCCGGTCAGAATCTCCACGGAAGACGGTGTCGTGCTCGATGCGTGGTATGTCCCTCATGTCAATGAAGATGCGGCGGCCCCGGAATGGGTCATGGTCGTGTTTCATGGCAACGCGGGAAACATCGGTCACCGCCTCGATACGTTGCGGATTTTCAACACATTGGGATTCTCCTCCCTGATATTTGACTATCGCGGCTATGGACGCAGCACGGGATATCCCACCGAGGCCGGTACCTACCGGGATGCCGAGGCGGTATGGGAATATTTGACCCGTGAAAGAGGGGTGCCCAGCGAGCGTATCCTGTATTTTGGCCGTTCTCTCGGTGCGGCGATTGCCGCCAACCTGGCGTTGCGCCATCCTCCGGCGGCGCTCATCCTGGAGTCCGCATTCACCTCGGTTCCGGATCTGGCGGCGGAACTCTATCCCTTGCTTCCCGCGCGGCGCCTGAGCCGTTTTCAATACAATACCCTGGCCGCTTTGAGCGAGATAACGCGTCCCATCTTGATTATCCATAGCCGGGACGATGAGATTGTGCCATTTTCCCACGGGCGGCGCTTATACGAGGCCGCGCCTGGCGCGAAACGGTTTCTCGAAATCAAAGGGGGGCATAACGATGGATTTCTGCTGAGCGGCGAACACTATTTGCAAGGTGTCAGTGCGTTTGCCGAGGAAGTGACCGGTCCCCGGTAATGGCAACGGCCTGTTGGGGTTGCGGCGTGCCAGGATCGCCGGTTTCCCCGGGGAAAGGCCTTGCCGATATTGCTTGCAAATTTCACCTTTCTCTTTTATCTTTACGCCTTCCCGGAATAAAGGCTATGTAGCTCAGTTGGTTAGAGCACGGCATTCATAATGCCGGAGTCGGTGGTTCGAGTCCACCCATAGCCACCACGTCTTTGTTCTCGTAACTCTCTGATTTAGATGGGTTTGATATGACAGGGGGCTGGTGTGGCCTTGCGTCCTGGTGGAACTAACTTGCCCCGCGCCTGTCTCACCTTGTGAGAGGCAGGTTACAGTAAAAAAGTGTGCGCGGGATCACACAGCTTGCCATCTGCTTGCCGATACAGAAAGTGAGTACTCAATCCACCGCCCAACACATAATCGGAACGACCAATACCGTGGACAAGAAGAACCAACAGCCCCGCTTGCATGGCTTCGTGGGAGGCGCGCTTGCCGGCGTCATGCTGGTTGCCATGAGCGCACCCGTCATGGCGGATCAGGTGACGCAGTTTGGTCAGTGGAGCGTCAACAACGGCACCATCGATACGGATCTGTCATGCCAGGATGTGAACATCGTGTGTACCGTTCTGGTGGAGAGTAATGGTTTCCGCCAGGAACTGGTGGATGCCGGCACCAGCGGCGTTTACATCCGCACCATCATCACAGAGGAGAATGCCACCGGGAGCGCGGGCACCCTGCCATTCGAGCAGGAGAGTTTCACGCCCTTCAACAGTGCGGCGCGGGCCAATTTCGGTTTCGACATGACCAGTGCCGTGCGCGAGGCCGCCACGGGTTTTGAGAGCATCGCCGCCATCGACCAGGATCCTTTCGTGGATGTCAACAACAATCCGTTGTCGCTCACAGTGACCAATCTCACCAGCACCCTGAACACGCCCGAGATCGTGAGTAATTTTAATTACGCCAGTAATGAACTCACGGGTTACCCTGATCCTGCCAACAATATCTTTGGCAAGACCATAGATATCGACGTGGACGTGTTCATGGATTGCAACGGTACCACCACTCAGATGGGTGGCGGTGGCTCGATGGGTTGTCCGGGTGGAGGCGGCATGGGTGGTATGATGAATTTCATGGCCCAGCAGCGCTTCGTCCTGCGCGACCGCGAGGGCTGGAACGTTGACATTACGACCGGCACCCTCATTGTCACGCCCATTACTACGGCGGGCTCCATGCAACTGGATCCTTCCGTCATTCCCGTGGCCTGGAACGAGGGAGACGCCATCAGCACACACTGGATTGCCCAGACCGATAATCAGGGGGGCGCCAGCTTTGCCATGAATTACCAGTCTATCAGCAATCTCGAGCCGGGCGCCGTGGATTCCTTTGCCGATTTCCAGGACCAGTCTTCTCCTCCGCCCCTCGATCCCTTCGCCTGGGATCCTGTCTTCGGCCCCCCGCCGCCGACACTGACCGCCCCTCAGTAGCCGGCCGCGACGGACATAGTCCCCGTCGTCAAAGGGCTGCTGGGGAGTCCGCGAGGCGTAACGCCGTTTGCGCCACCCGCCTGCCCAGGGCCCGGCACAGGCGTTTTTCCTCTTCCGTGAATTCGCGCTGGTTATCGGCGCCGGCATGATGGCTGGCGCCATAGGGCGTGCCGCCGCTGGCCGTGCTCAGCAGTTCGGGCTCGGTATACGGCAGGCCCACGATCAGCATGCCGTGATGGAGCAGGGGCACCATCATGGTGAGCAGGGTACTCTCCTGGCCTCCATGGAGGGATGAGGTGGAAGTGAAGACGGCCGCGGGCTTGCCGCTCAGCGCGCCCGACAGCCACAGGCCGCTGGTTCCATCCAGGAAATATTTCAGTTCGGCGGCCATGTTGCCGAAGCGGGTGGGGCTGCCCAGAACCAGGCCGGCGCAAGACTTGAGATCTTCATGGGTTGCATAGGGAGGGCCGTCGGCGGGTATGTCGTCTTCCACGGCCTCGCACACCGTGGAAACCGGAGGCACCGTGCGCAGGCGGCTGCTGCATCCAGGTACTTCTTCCACTCCCCGCGCCACCAGTTCCGCCATGTATGCCACGCTGCCGTGGCGGCTATAATAAAGCACCAGTATTTCGGTCACTTAGAGTATCTCCAGGATGTTCTCGGGCGGGCGGCCCACGGCCGCGCGCTGGCCATTGATTACGATGGGGCGCTCGATCAGGATAGGATTATCCACCATGGCTGCCAGCAGGTCCTCATGGCTCAATCCGGGATCGTCCAGCTGCTTCTCCTTGTAGACGCTTTCCTTTCTGCGCATCAGTTCGCGGGGTTCCATGCCAAGCATGCCCAGAATCTCCGCCAGCGCTTCCGGGGAAGGCGGTTCCTTGAGATACTCGATGATCCGCGGTTCAATGCCTCTGTCCCTGAGGAGTTGCAAGGTCTGGCGCGATTTTGTACATCGTGGGTTGTGATACATTATAATGGCCATGGGAATTGTCCTGATTTGTTGATTGCCCTGGAGGTCTATTTTAACTCGCAATCGCGGGGATGACATAGGCCATGGTGAAAGGGCGTGCCTCACAGCCAGCTTGGAAGCAGTGCCAGCCCCGAAATGATTTCTTGACGATGCTCGACAGACGACTTCTCATCATCATGCTTGCCCTGGCGCTGCTGTCGGCCTGTGCATCCGTTCCCACTCAGGAGATGAGTGATGCCCGCCAGTCCCTCCAGGCCGCCTATGATGCGGGCGCTGAGAAATACGCCAGCCGCCATCTCAGGATTGCCGAGGATTATCTGACCAAGGCGGAGCGGGAACTGGAGTTGCGTTTCTACTCCTGGGCGCGCAATGATGCCATGCTGGCCAAGAGCGAGGCGCGCAAGGCCCAGGAGGTGACCAGCGCCATCAAGTCCGCCAGGGCCGCCATCGAAGCCGCCCCGGCCGATGGGGAAACCCTGGCGGCGGCCCGCGCCCTGCTTGAGAAGGCGATCACCGCCGCGAAGCAGGGCAAGGATACGGCGGCCATCCGGATGGCGCGTGAAGCAGAGGCCAGGCTGAGTCAGGATGCGAATGAGTGAAATCTGTCCGGCCGCTCTTGGGCGCGCCCCTTGAAGCCCGGCAGGTCCTCGCTCAGGCGGGTGGGAACGCGGTGAGCCACGCGCGGAAACTGCTGAATTTCTGTCTCACGCTGCTCCGGCAATTCCACCAGGACCGCTGCCTGGGCGTGGCGGCCTCCCTGAGTTACACCACCCTGTTGTCCCTGGTGCCCTTGCTGGCGGTGATGTTCTCTGTCCTTGCCGCGTTTCCGGTTTTTGATACCGTGGTCGAGAAGCTGCAGGACTTCATTTTCAGGAATTTCGTGCCGGCATCGGGAGAAATGATTCAGTCCTATTTCGAGGGTTTCACCGAACAGGCGCGGCGCCTGACCGGGCCCGGCATCTTTTTCCTGGTCGTAGTGGCCTTGATGCTGATGCACAGCATCGATGAAGCGATTAACGATATCTGGCGCGTGCGCACGCAACGCAGCTGGCCCGCCAAGTTTGTTGTCTACTGGGCTGTTCTGACCTTGGGGCCGCTGTTGCTGGCTGTCAGCATTGCGGTGACGTCCTTTCTGGTATCCCTGCCCGTGGTGTCCAACATCAATGGCGCCATGGAGGGCGTGCGCTCCTGGACGTGGTCCCTGATGCCGTTCTTGTCCACACTGGTGGCCCTGGCCCTGCTCTATGTGCTGGTGCCCAACCGCCGTATCAGGCTGCGGCATGGCCTGAGCGGCGCTGTCGTGGCGGCCCTGCTGTTCGAACTGGCGAAGCATGGCTTCACCCTCTATGTCAGTAATGTACAGACCTATGCCACCATCTATGGCGCTCTGGCGGTGATTCCCCTGTTCCTGGTATGGATCTATGTGTCCTGGGCGGTGGTCTTGCTGGGCGCGGAACTCGGCTACTGCCTGACGCTGTACCAGGAGCGGGCGCGGCCGGGGGATGCCCATGCGCCCCTGGCGCCCCTGTTGGCCGCCTACCGGATAGTGGGGCACCTGTGGCGAAGCCAGCAGCGGGGTGAGACGCTGTCCGAGGAGCGGCTTATGAGACTGGAGCCCGATCTTGGGCGGGAAGGGCTGGTCCCGGTGATGGAGGCGCTGGAAAGGGAAAAGTACGTGTTGATGGTTTCCGAGGGGGAGTGGGTGCTGCTGCGGGATACGGGTGAAATCACCCTGGCGGATCTATATAATGCCATGCAGCATACCATCGCCGGTATGCCGGGACTGCCGGGCCGGCAGGACCCCTGGAACCGGGAACTGCTTGAAATCCTGCATGATGCGGAAGAAGCACTGAACGACAGACTGCGCATCCCCCTCAAGCAACTGTACCAGTCATCTGAAACCAAAATTAAGGCACCTACATGAAATTCGTGGAAACGCTTTTCGAAGGCGGGTTGTGGAAGAGTCGATACGTGGTTCTCAGCGCCGTGATCGCGAGCCTGGCGGCCGCTTTTGCCATGTTCTTCATCGCCACGGTCGATACCTTTTATACCGTGACGCATCTCGGCGGCTATGCCTCGCCGGCTCTG
The DNA here is from genome assembly GCA_015492435.1 of Gammaproteobacteria bacterium. Classification (GTDB taxonomy): domain Bacteria; phylum Pseudomonadota; class Gammaproteobacteria; order SZUA-140; family SZUA-140; genus SZUA-140. Next base: position 16,990 of record WGFB01000025.1, read on the forward strand.
GAGCCGGCTGCCCGGGCTGCACTGCGCGCCGAGACCGTGACCCATATCGTCGAGATTGTCGATGGTTATCTGTTGGCCACGGTATTGCTGATTTTCTCCCTGGGCCTCTATGAGTTATTCATCAGCGACATTGACGAGGCCGGCAGCGGAAAGGCTTCCTCGCGGATTCTGTTCATAACCAGCCTGGACGATCTCAAGGCCCGCCTGGCCAAGGTTATCCTCATGATCCTGATCGTGAGATTCTTCGAGTATGCCATCAAAATGAGCTTCGAGACGCCCCTGGATCTGGTGTATCTTGCCATCGGCATTGCATTGATCGGCCTGGCCCTGTATTTGTCACACGCCGCGGAGCCCCACCAAGGCAAGCCCCCTGTTCCGGAGGCGAAAGGCAAGGCATAGCCCGCATTTCTCACCGGGATGGCGGGTAGACTCAGTCAATAACGCCGTCCCGGGCCGCCTTGAGTACCAGGGCGTCGAATTCCCCGGCCGGCAACAATCCTCTTTCAGCCACGATGTCCCTCACGGGGCGGCCTGATTTCTCTGATTCCTTGGCCACTTCGGCGGCCGCGCTGTAGCCGATGCGGGTATTGAGGAGTGTGGCCAGTCCCACGCTGCCATGGAGGAAGGCCTGGCAACGCGCCTTGTCGACCTTGAGTCCCTTCAGGTTGCGTTCCGTGGCGGCATTGATCGCATTCGTCAGCCAGTTCATGGCGTCGAACAGGGCGGATCCCATGGCGGGCATCATCACGTTGAGTTCCAGTTGTCCCGCCTGTGTCATGGCGGAAATGGCCTGGTCCTGGCCAACGACCTGGAAACAGACCTGGTTGAGCATCTCGAACATCACTGGATTGACCTTGCCGGGCATGATGCTGGAGCCCGGCTGCACGGGCGGCAGCAGGATCTCCCCGATGCCCGTGCGCGGTCCCGAGGCCAGCAGGCGCATGTCATTGGCGATGCGCGTCAGCTCCAGGGCCAGGTCCCTGACCGCAGAGGAGAGGTGTTGCACGTCCCCCATGGACTGCATCTGGGCCACGATGTCGGCGGCGGGGCGGATGTTCTCCCCCGTCAGGCGGGCCAGCTCCTCAGCCGCGGCCCGGGCATAGCCCGGAGAGGTGTTCAGCCCGGTACCCACGGCACTGCCGCCCAGGCCGATCTCGCATAGGGGATCCCGTGTCTTTTCGATGCGCGCCGCGCAGCGCCGCAGGGTCCAGGCATAGGCGCCGAATTCCCGGCCGATGGTGGTGGGCACGGCATCCTGGAGATGGGTGCGCCCGCTCTTGACCGTATCCTCGTGTTCGGCGGCCATACGCGCATACTCATCGGCCATGTGCTCAACGGCCGCGATGAGGCGCGGCAGCTTGGCCAGCGCCGTGAGACGGATGGCGGTGGGGATGGTGTCGTTGGTGCTCTGTCCCATGTTGACATGGTCATTGGGGTGCACGGGCGAATATTCCCCTTTTTTCCCGCCCAGCGTGACATTGGCCAGGTTGGCGATGACCTCGTTGCTGTTCATGTTGTGGCTGGTGCCGGCCCCGGCCTGGAAACGGTCGATGACGAACTGGTCGAGGAATTCTCCGTTCAATATGCGGTCGCAGGCGGCGATGATGGCGTCGGCGATCTCGTCCGTCAGCCAGCCCGGCTGGCGGTTGGCGGCGGCCGCGGCGCGCTTGACCAGGACATGGGCGCGCACAAAGTCGGGGTCGGGCCGTCTGCCGCTGATGGGGAAATTGGCGATGGCCCGCTGGGTCTGAATGCCATACCAGGCCGATTCGGGAACGTCGAGAGTGCCGAGGCTGTCTTTCTCCGTGCGGCAGGCGGTTTCGTTCGTCATCGTTTTCTCCAGGGGTATAATCGATGCATGAATCATATCGCGTTACCTGGAGCTGTGGAATGACGAAATGTATCCGCTGCCATGTGAGCGGCCGGGTGCAGGGCGTGTTTTACCGCGCCTCCACCCGGCGCGAGGCGCTGCGGCTGGGGATCAGCGGCTGGGCGCGCAATCTGCCGGACGGGCGCGTGGAGGTGCTTGCCTGCGGAGAGGAGGAGGCGCTGGAAGCCCTGCTGGCGTGGTTGCGGGAGGGGCCGCCCCACGCGCGGGTGGAGGAAGTGGAATGGGAACCGGTGGAAGCCGAAGGCGTGGAGGGTTTTCGCACCGCCTGAGGATGGCGCCTATTTGATGCAGACGGTGCGCACGGCGTGGATGTCGGTGATGCCCTGCAATACTTTCTCTATGCCGTCCTGCTTCAGGGTGCGCATGCCCTCCTGCAGGGCGGTGGCGAGCAGTTCGGAAACCTGGGCCTTGTCGAGGATTTTTTTCTTGATGGCGTCCGTCGCTTCCAGGAGTTCGTGCAGGCCTACCCTGCCTTTGTATCCGGAACCCTCGCAAGCCTCGCAGCCGGGGGCGCGGTAGAGGGTGAACCTGCCTTCCTCGTCGGCGAATTTCCGCTTCCAGTCTTCCAGGATCTTGTGGCGCACCCTGTTGGCGTATTCCTCGTCGGTATCCTGGGGAATGAGTTCGTAGCAGTATTCCGCCAGGAGTTCGCGCAGTTCCTCGCTGTCCGGCTCGTAGGCCTCCTTGCATTCGTTGCACAGGCGCTTGCCCAGGCGCTGGGCCAGGATGCCCACCAGGGCATCGGAGAAGTTGAAGGGATCCATGCCCATGTCCAGCAGGCGGATGATGCTCTCCGGTGCGCTGTTGGTGTGCAGGGTGGCGAACACCAGGTGGCCGGTGAGGGAGGCCTCGATGCCGGTGCTGGTGGTCTCCTCGTCGCGCATCTCCCCCACCATGATGATGTCCGGGTCGGCGCGCAGGAAGGCGCGCATGGCGGCGGCGAAGGTGAGGCCGATCTTGGGATGCACCTGTACCTGGCGCAGGCCTTTCTGGGTGATCTCCACCGGGTCTTCCGCCGTCCAGATCTTGCGCTCCGGGGTATTCAGGTGGCCCAGTATGGAATGCAGGGTGGTGGTTTTACCGGAACCCGTCGGGCCACACACGAAGAACAGGCCGTAGGGCTTGGAGACCATCTTGATAAGACTCCGGTGGTTTTCCCCGCTGAGTCCCAGCTTATCGATCGGGACGGGCTCGCCACTCGCCAGGATGCGCATCACCACGTCCTCCTGGTCCCCGGAGGTGGGGATGGTGGCCACACGCAGCTCGATCTTCAGCATGCTGAATTTCTTGAAGTCGATCTTGCCGTCCTGGGGCTTGCGCTTCTCCGAGATGTCCAGGTTGGCCATGATCTTGATGCGCGCGATGAGGGCGTTGCGCATCTTGCTGGGCACCTCGTAATAATTCCGCAGTTCACCGTCCTTGCGCAGGCGCACGATGGTCTTGTTCTTGCCCGGATAGGGCTCGATATGGATATCCGAGGCGCCCTGGTTATAGGCATCGATGATGATCTTGTTGACCAGTTTGACGACGACGTTGTCGGAAGAGGAGGATTCATCGTATTCTTCTTCTTCTCCCTCTTCATCACTGCTTGCAAACTCATCGAGCAGGTCGCCTTCCAGGTCAGGCGCCGAGTAGAGCATGCCGATGACGCGTTGTAACTCGTTGGGCTCCGCCATCACCGGCTCCACGTTGAGGCCGGTGTGGAAGCGCACCGCATCCAGGGTTTCCCAGTCCATGGGGTTGACCATGGCGATGACCAGCTTCTGGTCATAGGAATAGAGGGGCAGGAAGGTGTATTTCTTCACCAGGTCCTCTGGCACCAGCTTGAGGGCCTCGGCATCCAGTTGGAACTGACTTACGTCTACGAAGGGAATACCCAGCTTCTTCGACAGACCCTGCTGGATCTCACATTCGGAGACCAGGCCCTGCTCGATGAGAATCTGCCCGATCTGCTTGCCGCGGTCCTCCTGCTGGGCCTTCAGGGCCTCCATGAGCTGCTCCTCGGTAATGATGTTCTCATGAATGAGGATCTCACCGAGGCGGAGGTTGGGCGTGATCTTCTGGTTCTTGAGGGAGGCCTCCAGTTCTTTGGTGGTGATGATGGCCTTGGAGCGCAGGTATTCGCCCAGGGGTTGCTGGCGTAACTGCTCCTGCTCGTTCAGGCTTTCCTCGACTTGTTTTGGGCTGACGACCTGATCTTTCACCAGCAGTTCGCCAAGGTGCGGACCGATGCGGTGATCTTCCAGGGCGCTGCGGGGGATGAAAAGCAGCGCATAATCCTTGCCGTTCTGTGTCGGATACAGATAAAGCCCCGCCGCATCGGTGCGGAAACCGAAGGTGCTGCCTTCCAGCTTGTCTCCATCCTTGAAGGTGAGCCAGAAATCCTGGATCAGGTCGGGCTGGGTCATGCCTTCCGGGGTATTGCCCTGCTGTTTCGCGCGGCGCCATTCATGCCGCCGCGGCAGGCTCATGATCTTGATTTTTCTGAAGGGGATCTCTTGGGGGGGTTCCTTTCCGTCGAGCTTGATGCTCAGCAGTCTTTCTTCCCGCTGGAAGGTTTGCAGACGGCCCAGACAGCGCTTCCCGGTGTGCAAAGACAACAGGACCTTCTCTCCCTGGCGGACGGTATCGTCGTCCTGGGGTTCGCAGGAGACCGGCCGCCGCAACGGTAGGATGGTATCTTCCTGGTTGTCTTGGGGCGCGGTATTGTTCATATCTCTGCTCAGTTCATATAAAACAGGAATATGCAGACCGGCCGTGGACCCTACGCCGCGTGGAGACGCGGCTCCGTTCCACTTGACGGACCTGCC
>WGFB01000026.1 GCA_015492435.1 Gammaproteobacteria bacterium
GGCATCAGGGCACCAGCACCACGTCCCCACTCTTCAGTAGGATGTTCTGCTCAAGCTTCTTACCCTTTTTGAAGGCGCCATATTCGAACGGGATGATGATGCTCTTGCCATCCTGACGCCGCAGGATCTTGATATCATTTTCTGACGCAAAGGCGGTCAGGCCTCCCGCCAGGGCCAGGGCCTGGATGACATCCATCTGGCGGCCTATGGTGTATTCCCCCGCCTTTTTCACCTCGCCGATGAGATAGATCTTGAGGGCCGCCACCTTGGTGACGATGACGGTGACCACCGGATCAGGAATATATTTTGTCAGCCACTCCGTGATTTCCCGACGGATCTGCTCAGGCGTTTTACCGCCGGCCTGGATGTCCCCGATCAATGGAAACGAGAATTTGCCATCCGGGCGCACCAGCACAGTCTTGCTGAGATCATCCTCCTTCCACACGGAAATCTCCAGTTCATCCTGGGGACCCACCCAATATCCCGCCGGTCCCACGTCTCCACCCGCGCCCTGCGCGGCGGCCGGCGCCGCGCAGGCTGTCGCCAGCACCAGCCATATCATCAAAATACGCTTCCACATCTCGACGTCTTTCTCCCTGTTGGACCTTTTTCAGACATCCTCCTGGCATGCCCGACCGGAAAATCCACACAATTGTAACCGGTATAACCTACTGACTCAAACCGGAAAAACCGGGTCTCCCCGAGCTGCCAAAGGCGTTTCAATGGAACATGTGGTATCCGTGTGACGAATTGTTTATGCTAAAGCGCTTCCAATTCAACCCTCGGAACGTCATCAAACACCATGAAAATCACAGTCTTCGGATCCGGCTATGTAGGGCTGGTCACCGGTACCTGCCTGGCGAAGGTCGGCAACCATGTCGTGTGCGTCGATATCGACGAAGAGAAAATCGCGCGCCTCAGGGAAGGCCGCTCACCCATATTCGAACCCGGCCTGGAAAACCTGCTCGTGGACAACATCCGAGCCGGTCGGCTGGAGTTCACCTCGGATTTCGCCCGCGGAGTGGAACACGGGCTGTTTCAGTTCATCGCCGTGGGCACACCACCCGATGAAGACGGATCGGCGGATCTCCAGCATGTCCTGGCGGTGGCCCGGACCATAGGCCAGCACATGGAGGACTACCGCATCATCGTCAACAAGTCCACGGTGCCCGTCGGCACCGCCGTAAGGGTGCGGGAGGCAGCCCAGCAAGAGCTGGACCAGCGCGGGAAGCGCATCGAATTCGACGTGGTTTCCAACCCGGAATTCCTCAAGGAGGGTGCCGCCATTGAGGACTTTATGAAGCCCGACCGCATCATTATCGGCACCGACAACCCGCGCACCACGGAGTTGCTGAGGATTCTCTACGCCCCGTTCAACCGCAACCGCGAGCGCGTCATCCCCATGGACGTTCGCTCGGCCGAACTCACCAAGTACGCGGCCAACGCCATGCTGGCCACCAAAATCAGCTTCATGAACGAACTGGCCAACATGGCCGAGCGTCTGGGCGCCGACATCGAGAATGTGCGCATCGGGATCGGCGCGGACCCACGCATTGGATATCACTTCATCTATCCCGGCTGCGGCTACGGGGGCTCCTGCTTCCCCAAGGATGTCAAGGCGTTGACACGCACTGCCGATACCATTGGTTATCGGGCAGAGCTGCTCCAGGCCGTCGAAAACGTCAACAACCGCCAGAAGGCGGCCCTGTTTCACAAGATACAGTCCCACTTTGGCAACAAACTGGCGGGCAGGACATTCGCCCTGTGGGGCCTGGCCTTCAAACCCAACACGGACGACATGCGCGACGCCCCCAGCCGCGCCCTCATGGAAGCCCTGTGGGAAGCCGGCGCCAGTGTCCGGGCCTACGACCCCGTGGCCATGGACGAGGCAAGGCGCATCTATGGGGAGCAGCCGGCCCTAACGTTATGCGACTCGCCTGCCGATGCACTTGCACAAGCGGATGCCTTGGTCGTGGTCACCGAATGGAACGAATTCCGCAGCCCGGACTTCGACCATGTCAAGTCGGCGCTCAAGGCCCCCGTGGTGTTCGACGGACGCAATATATACAATCCTGGCCACATGCTGGAAATGGGATTTCAATACTATCCCATGGGCAGGCCCACCGGCTCGCCCCGGAAGGCCTGAGCCCGGGGCCTTTCAAACCGGACTGAAACGAACAAAATGTTTGATCTGGACAAAACAACCATCGGGGTCATCGGACTGGGCTACGTGGGCCTCCCGCTGGCCGTGGCCTTCGGCAACCGGTTTCCCACCGTGGGTTTCGATATCAATGCGCACCGCATCGCGGAACTGGAGTCGGGACGCGACAGCTCCCTGGAAGTCAGCAGAGAGGAACTGGCTTCCGTCAGGGATCTCTCTTATACGTCCGACGCCGCCACCCTGTCCCGGTGCAACGTGTATATCGTCACGGTACCGACCCCCATAGACTCCCACAAACGGCCGGACCTGACCCCCCTGGTCAGCGCCAGCAAGACCGTGGGCGCCCTCCTCAAAGCCGGTGACATCGTGGTCTTCGAGTCCACCGTCTATCCGGGCTGCAGCGAAGAAGTCTGCGTCCCCATCATGGAGGAGGTGTCGGGACTCGCCTTCAACAGGGACTTCTACGTGGGCTACAGCCCCGAGCGCATTAACCCGGGCGACAAACAGAACCGCCTCACTACCATCGTCAAGGTCACTTCCGGCTCCACGCCCGAGGCGGCGGATTTCATCGACGCCCTGTACGGGGAAATCATCGAGGCCGGCACGCACAAGGCCAGCAGTATCCGCGTGGCCGAGGCGGCCAAGGTCATCGAAAACACCCAGCGCGATGTCAACATCGCCCTTATCAACGAACTGGCGCTGATCTTCAACCGCCTGGGCATCGATACCGTGGAGGTGCTGGAGGCCGCCGGCAGCAAATGGAACTTTCTTCCCTTCCGGCCTGGACTGGTGGGCGGCCACTGCATCGGCGTCGATCCCTATTACCTGACGCACAAGGCCGCCGAGATCGGGTATCATCCCGAGGTGATTCTGGCGGGGCGGCGCATCAACGACGGCATGGGGGCGTATGTCGCCGAGCAGGTCATCAAGCTCATGACGCGCGCCAGGATCCAGGTGGTGGATGCCCGCATTCTGATTCTGGGACTCACCTTCAAGGAGAACTGCCCCGACCTGCGCAATACCCGCGTCGTGGACATCGTGGATGAATTGCAGGGCTATCATGCCCGCATCGACATTCACGACCCGTGGGCCGATCCCGAAGAGGCCAGGCATGAATACGGACTCCAGCTCGTAAGCCAGCCGGAACGCGGCGCCTACGATGCCGTCATACTGGCCGTGGCCCACGAACAGTTCTGCGACATGGGCATAGAGGGTATCCGCGCCCTGTGCCGGCCCAATGCCATCCTCTACGACGTCAAGTCCATACTCCCCGCCGAAGCGGTAGACGGCAGACTCTGAAAACCGGGAGACTGAAAACGAACCGCCGCACCCACATCATCAACCCATCACTTTATTTCGGAAGCAGACCAGAACATGAAAGTATTGATCACAGGAACCGCGGGATTCATCGGCTCCGCTCTGGCCTTGCGGCTCATGGCGCGCGGAGATGAAGTCGTCGGCATCGACAATCTGAATGACTATTACGACGTCGGCCTGAAACAGGCACGCCTGGACCGGCTCAAGGCACAACATGGCTTTACCGATATCCGCGCCTCCCTGGAGGACCGTGAGGCCATCGACGAGGTCTTTGCGGAACACCGGCCGCAGAGAGTGGTCAACCTGGCCGCCCAGGCCGGCGTGCGCTATTCACTGAAGAACCCCCATGCCTACGTGGACAGCAACCTGGTCGGGTTCGTCAACATACTGGAAGGTTGCCGCCACTTCGATGTGGAACACCTGGTCTATGCATCCAGCAGTTCCGTTTACGGCGCCAACACCAAAATGCCCTTCTCGGTGCACGACAACGTGGATCATCCCGTCAGCCTCTACGCGGCAAGCAAAAAGGCCAATGAACTCATGGCGCACACCTACAGCCACCTGTACCGCCTGCCCACCACCGGCTTGCGCTTCTTCACCGTCTATGGCCCCTGGGGCCGCCCCGACATGGCGCTGTTCATCTTCACCCGCAACATACTCGCGGGCGAGCCCATCGAGGTCTACAACCATGGCAAGTGCAGGAGGGACTTCACCTATATCGACGATATCGTGGAAGGCGTCATCCGGACCCTGGACAGGATTCCCGAACCCGATCCCGACTGGTCAGGCGACCAGCCGGACTCCGCCACCAGCAGGGCCCCCTACCGCCTCTACAACATCGGCAACAATCAGCCGGTCGAGTTGATGCGCTTCATCGAGATACTGGAAGACTGCCTGGACCGCAAGGCCGACAAGAAACTGCTGCCCCTGCAACCCGGCGACGTCCCCGCCACCTATGCCGATGTCGACGACCTTATGCGGGACGTGGGTTTCAGGCCCGCCACCCCCATCGAGGAGGGCATCGCCCGCTTCGTGGCGTGGTACAAGGAATATTATAAAATCAGATAAAAGAGCAAAGAGTAAAGAGAAAAGAAAAAAATGGGTTGTACCCCATAAACTGGGGGTACAACCCATCCATCTACTTTCCTCTTTTATCTTTACTCTTTGCTCTGCATTTCAGTTGATACGCGGATCCAGTTCTCCGCTCTCGTAGCGCTTGTACATATCCTCCAGGGAGATCGGCTTGATCCTGGAAGCCTGGCCGGCGCTGCCGAAGGCCTCGTAGCGGGCCTTGCAGATTTCCATCATGCCCTTGGTGGCCTCCTTGAGGAATTTGCGCGGATCAAAGTTTGCCGGGTTCTCGGCGAGATGGCGGCGCACTGAACCCGTGGACGCCATGCGCAGGTCGGTGTCGATGTTGACCTTGCGCACCCCGTTCTTGATGCCTTCCACGATTTCCTCCACGGGCACACCGTAGGTTTCCCCCATGTCTCCACCATAGCTGTTGATGATCTTCAGCCAGTCCTGGGGAACGGAAGAAGAGCCGTGCATGACGAGATGGGTGTCGGGGATGCGAGCGTGGATTTCCTTGATGCGGTCGATGGCGAGGATGTCGCCGGTAGGCGGACGGGTGAATTTGTAGGCCCCATGGCTGGTGCCGATGGCGATGGCCAGGGCATCCACCTTGGTCTTCTTGACGAAGTCCGCCGCCTCTTCGGGATCCGTCAGCAACTGATCCATGGACAGCTTGCCCTCGGCGCCATGACCGTCTTCCTCACCCATTTCGCCGGTTTCCAGGGAACCCAGGCAACCCAGTTCGCCCTCCACGCTGACACCGCCCGCGTGGGCCATTTTCACCACTTCCGAGGTCACCGCGACATTGTACTCGTAACTCGACGGCGTCTTCATGTCGGGCATCAGGGAACCATCCATCATGACGGATGTAAAACCGCTCTGGATGGAACGCAGGCAGACCGCCGGCTCGGAGCCGTGATCCTGATGCATGGCAATGGGAATATGGGGGTACATCTCGGTCGCGGCAATGATGAGATGACGCAGGAAAGGCTCGCCCGCGTAACTGCGCGCGCCGGCCGATCCCTGCATGATGACGGGACTGTCAACGGCATCGGCGGCCTGCATGATGGCATGCACCTGCTCCATGTTGTTGACGTTGAAAGCGGGCAGACCGTAGCCGTGCTCAGCGGCATGATCCAGTAACTGGCGCATCGATATCAAGGCCATAATTGTTCTCCTTCCTTATCTGATTTTTGAAAATTCCAGGTACTGCGGGCTGGGGGCCTGCATTCGCCAGTCTCCCTTCCGGCTCAGTAGTCCCCAACCCTTACGATTTTCATGACATTTGTCGTCCCATGGATACCCATTAAATCACCTTTTGTGATGATCACCAAATCGCCTTCCTCCACCGCGCCCTGATCCCGCAGGACATTGAGCACCGAGCGGTTGATCTCGATATAGTCAGTGCCATTGGGCATATAGAACGACACGGGATAGACGCCACGATAGAGCGTCACCTTGCGGCGCGTGGCCTCGTGGCGCGTCATGGCGTAGATGGGTATTCCGGAACTGATGCGGGACATCCACTGCACGGTACTCCCTGACTCCGTCAATGCGGCAATGGCCTTTACGTTCAGGTGATTGGCCGTATACATGGTAGCCATGGCAATGGCCTCGTCCACATGATGGAATTCCGTGTTCATGCGGTGCCGGGAAATGATGGCCACCTTCTGTTTTTCAGCACCGGAGCAGATGCGCGCCATGGCCTCGATCACCTTGACGGGATAGTGTCCCGTCGCCGTTTCCGCCGACAGCATGACGGCATCCGTCCCGTCCAGCACGGCATTGGCCACGTCGAACACCTCCGCGCGGGTGGGAATCTGATTATCGATCATGGACTGCATCATCTGGGTGGCGGTAATGACCACGCGGTTCATGCTGCGCGCCAACTGGATCAGGTGCTTTTGCACCCCCGGCAGTTCCGCATCGCCGATCTCCACGCCCAGATCCCCGCGCGCCACCATGATGGCGTCACTGGCGGCAATGATCTCCTCGATGCCATGCAGGGACTCGGCGCGCTCGATCTTGGCCACCACGCCGCCCTGGCCGCCCGCCTCGTGCAGCAGCCTGCGCGCCTCGTTGATATCCGCGGCATTGCGGGGAAAGGATACGGCTATGTAGTCCGCGGCCATTTCCGCCGCGGTGCGGATATCCGCGCGGTCCTTGTCAGTGATGGCCGGCGCGGAGAGCCCGCCACCCTGGCGGTTGATGCCCTTGCTGTTGGACAGTTCGCCACCCACCTTGACGCGGCAGGCGATGGTTTCGTCCGTCACAGCCTCCACCGTCAGCACAATGGCGCCATCGTCCAGCAACAGGATATCGCCCGGCTTGACGTCATTGGGCAGCTCCTTGTAAGTGATGCCCACCCGGTGCTCGTCGCCCTCGTCGCTGCCGCAACGGATATCGAGCGTGAAGGGATCGCCCTCCTTCAGAAAGATCCTGCCGCTGCGAAAGCGCTCCAGGCGGATCTTGGGGCCCTGCAGGTCGGCCAGCACGCCCACTTCCCGGCCCACCTCGCGGGCGCATTCGCGCACCATGCTCACGCGCTGGATATGGTCCCCGGCCACCCCGTGGGAAAAATTGACGCGCACGACGTCAAGCCCCGCGGCGATCATCTTTTTCAGCGTCTCCGGGTTGTCCGTTGCGGGCCCCAGCGTTGCCACTATTTTAGTGCGTCTTTTCATAAATTCCTTTGTCTTGGGCTGATGACGCCCCGCCGCCCTGGCCATCCGGCCGCGGCGGGGCAGATACAGCATTTTCTACGATCGGGCACGCTCTTCCAGTATGGCGACAGCCGGCAGCTTCTTGCCCTCCAGAAACTCCAGAAAGGCCCCTCCCCCGGTGGAAATATAGGAAACCTTGTCACCGATGCCATACTTGGCAACGGCCGCCAGGGTATCGCCCCCGCCGGCGATGGAGAATGCCGGACTGTCGGCAATGGCCTGCGCCAGGCGCCGGGTCCCCTCTCCGAACTGGTCGAACTCGAAGACGCCCACCGGGCCGTTCCACACGATGGTCCCAGCGTTCTTGAGAATCTCGTCGAACACCGCGGAGGTTTCAGGACCCACATCGAATATCATATCGCTGTCATCCACGTCTGAAACCGCCTTGAGGGTGGCCTCCGCGGACTCCGAGAACTCCTTGGCGCAGACCACGTCGCTGGGCACCGGGATATCGCCACCACGCGAACGGGCGTTCTCCGTCAGCCTGCGCGCCTCGTCCATCAGATCGGCTTCATAGAGGGATTTGCCTACATTGTAGCCGGCAGCAGCGATGAAGGTATTGGCGATACCGCCACCGACGATCAACTGGTCGACGATACCGGAGAGGGATTCCAGCACGGTCAGCTTGGTCGACACCTTGGAGCCGCCGACAATGGCCACCATGGGCCGCGCCGGATTGTCCAGCGCCTTGCCCAGGGCCTCCAGCTCGCCCGCCAAAAGCGGCCCGGCACAGGCGATGGGGGCGTATTTGGCCACGCCGTGGGTCGAGGCCTGGGCGCGGTGGGCCGTGCCAAAAGCATCCATCACATAGACATGGCACAGGCCGGCATAGCACCGCGCCAACTCGTCGTCGTTCTTTTTCTCGCCCGGATTGAAACGCACATTCTCCAGGATCGCCACATCGCCATCCCCCAGTTCGGGCGCCTTCTCCAGATAGTCCTTGACCACCGGCACCTGCTTGCCCAGCAGGCCGGAAAGGTGTTCGGCAACCGGGGCCAGAGAAAATTCCTCGTTGTACTCACCTTCGGTGGGCCGCCCCAGATGGGACATGAGCATCACCTGCGCACCGGCCTTCATGGCATGCTCGATGGTAGGCAGTGAAGCGCGAATACGCGTGTCATCGGAGACCTTGCCATCCTTAACGGGCACGTTGAGATCCTCCCGGATCAGCACGCGCTTGCCCGCCAGATCCAGGTCGGTCATATTGATTACAGACATGGCTTGACTCCAGTCAGTTAAATTTTCTCGGAAATACAGGAGAAGATACAAGGGCAAAGATACAAGGTATCAAGGAACGGCGAGGGAAAGCGTCGCCGCAACCCTCGCCCCTTCCTTTCATCTTGTCCCTTGTACCTTGTAACTCGTCCCTGCCTTACCCCGCTATATGCCGCACAAAACGCATCATATTACAGGTATAGCCATACTCATTGTCATACCACGCCACCACCTTGACGAAGGTGCCATCCAGCGCAATGCCCGCGCCGGCATCGAAAATGGAAGACTGGCCCACACCGCGGAAATCGGTGGAAACCACCTTGTCCTCGGTATATCCCAGAGTACCCTTCATGGCGCCCTCGGAGGCTTCCTTCATGGCCGCGCAGATGTCGCCGTAGCTGGCCTCGTTCTCCAGTTCGGCCGTCAGATCCACGACGGAGACATCGGAAGTGGGAATGCGGAAAGCCATGCCCGTCAGCTTGCCATTCAGTTCCGGCAGCACCACGCCCACCGCCTTGGCGGCGCCGGTGGATGAGGGAATGATGTTCTCCAGGATACCGCGCCCGCCGCGCCAGTCCTTCATGGAGGGCCCATCCACGGTCTTCTGGGTAGCCGTCGCGGCGTGGACGGTGGTCATCAGGCCGCGCTTGATGCCCCACTTGTCGTGCAGCACCTTGGCCACGGGGGCCAGGCAGTTGGTGGTGCAGGAAGCGGCGGAGACGATGGCCTGACCGGCATAGGTCTCATGATTCACTCCATAGACGAACATGGGCGTGCCATCCTTGGAGGGCGCGCTCTGAACGACTTTCCTGGCCCCCGCGGCGATATGCGCCTGGCAGGTTTCTTCCGTGAGAAAGAAACCGGTGCACTCCACGACGATGTCCGCGCCGGCTTCATTCCACTTCAGGTTGGCAGGATCTCGCTCGGCCGTGAGGCGGATGGACTTGCCATTGACAATGAGATTGTTGCCTTCCACGCTGACTTCGTGAGCGAAGCGGCCATGGACGGAATCGTACTTGAGCATATAGGCCAGATACTCGGCATCCAGCAAGTCATTGATCGCAACGATCTCGATGTCGTTGAAATCCTGCGCCACGGCGCGGAACACCATGCGGCCAATGCGGCCGAACCCGTTAATACCGACTTTGATTGTCATAGATCTTCTCCATCATTGAGTTTCAAATCTTTGATCAGCCGCCCGCGTGGGGCGGGCGCGAGGGCGGGTCTATGCCTGGCCCATGGCCTCCTCGACGGCCTTGACCACGTTCTCCACCGTGACGCCGAAATGCTTGTACACCTCGGCCGCGGGCGCCGACTCACCAAAGGTGTTCACGCCGACGATCCTGCCGTTCACGCCAACGTATTTGTACCAGCCATCGGACACACCGGCCTCGACGGCGACACGCGCCCCGATGCTGGCGGGCAGCACGGAAGCCTTGTAGCGCTCGTCCTGGGCCTCGAACACGTCGGTGGAGGGCATGGAAACCACGCGCACATTCTTACCGCCGGCCGCCAGTTGCTCCGCCGCCCCCAGCGCCAGGGAAACCTCCGAGCCGGTGGCGATGATGAGGGCGTCGGGGGAGGCGCCGCCATCGCGCAGCACGTAGGCGCCGCGGGCAATATCGGCAAGCTGGGCCTCAGTGCGCTCGACATGGGGCAGCCCCTGGCGGGACAGGATCAGACTGGTGGGACCGTTCCTGCGCTCGATGGCCGCCTTCCAGGCCACGGCCGTCTCCACGGCGTCGCAGGGTCGCCATACGGACATGTTGGGAATGAGGCGCAGGGTCGCCGTCTGCTCCACGGGCTGGTGAGTCGGACCGTCCTCCCCCAGGCCGATGGAGTCGTGAGTGAATACATAGATTCCCTGGATCTTCATCAGGGCGGCCATGCGCAGCGCATTGCGCGCATATTCGGAAAACATCAGGAAGGTGCCACCGAAGGGGATGAAGCCGCCGTGCAGGGCGATACCGTTCATCATGGCCGCCATGCCGAACTCGCGCACGCCGTAGTGGATGTAGTTGCCGTCGGAGACTGTGTTGCTGATGGACTTGGACCCACTCCACATAGTCAGGTTGGAGCCCGCCAGGTCCGCGGACCCGCCCAGAAACTCGGGCAGCGAGGCGGCATAGCCTTCGATCGCGTTCTGGGATGCCTTGCGGGAAGCAATGTTCTCCGCCTTTTCGTTGACCGCCTGGATGAAGGCATTGGCCTGCTGCAGCCAGTCGGCGGGCAGGTCGCCCGCCAGGCGGCGCTCAAGTTCCGCGGCCAGTTCGGGATGGGCCTTGCGGTAGGCGGCGAACTTGTCCTTCCATTCCTGCTCCAGTCTGGCGCCCTTTTCCCTTGCATCCCAGGCGGCATAGTATTCATCGGGAATCACGAAGGGCTCATAATTCCAGCCCAGATTCTCGCGGGTGGCGCGGATCTCGTCCTCCCCAAGGGGGGCGCCGTGGCAATCGTGGCTGCCGCACAGATTGGGCGCGCCGAAACCGATCACCGTCTTGCAGCAGATCATGGTGGGCTTGTCGTTGACGGAACGGGCCTCGAGAATGGCGTTGCGGATGGCGTCCGCATCGTGGCCGTCCACGTCCCGGATCACGTGCCAGCCGTAGGACTCGAAACGCTTGGGCGTATCATCGGTGAACCAGCCTTCCACGTGGCCGTCGATGGAGATGCCGTTGTCGTCCCAGAAGGCGATGAGCTTGCCCAGCCCCAGGGTGCCCGCCAGGGAGCAGGCTTCGTGGGAAATGCCCTCCATGAGGCATCCGTCGCCGAGAAACACATAGGTGTAGTGGTCGATGATATGGTGCCCATCGCGGTTGAACTGGCCGGCCAGCACTTTCTCGGCGAGGGCCATGCCCACCCCGTTGGTGATGCCCTGCCCCAGGGGCCCGGTGGTGGTTTCCACGCCCGGCGCATAGCCGTATTCGGGGTGCCCGGGGGTCTTGGAATGCAACTGGCGGAACTGCTTGAGATCTTCGATGGACAAATCATAGCCGGTAAGGTGCAGCAGGGAATAAATCAGCATGGAACCATGACCATTGGACAATATGAAACGGTCCCGGTCCGGCCACTGGGGGTTGGCGGGATGATGCTTGAGGAAATCGTTCCAGAGCACTTCGGCGATGTCCGCCATTCCCATGGGAGCGCCCGGATGGCCTGACTTGGCTTTTTGCACGGCATCCATACTCAATGCGCGTATGGCATTTGCTAGTTCTCTGCGCGATGGCATATCTCTCTCCTAATATTTGATGAAATAGTCTGTTCCACAATGCGGGCTCATCCCTGCGCCACTCGCCTGCCGGCCCGCCATGGCATCTTGGCCGGCGCCCCCTGTCAAGACTGCGCCAGGATGATAGTTATTCGTGATTTGCTGAACGGGCCGGCGCCTACCTCCCGCGCCTTGGCCGGCGTCAGATATATCCTATGAGGGACTGACCGCCACCCTTCTTGTTATGCCAGCCAGGGCAAAGCCCCGCTGTTATATAAACCGGCTATTTTCCCTTACCAGGACCGGTTCAGCAATAGCCGCGTCGATGTTCGCCGGGAAAAAGCACCCATCCGTCAATTTAATGACGGAGCAAGGCTCAATTTTCCCCGTCTCTCCATTTGATGGAGCATCCCATGCTCGGAATCTGCTCCTCGGGTCCTTTGCCGGTGCGGGCCACCTGCACCATGGCCTCGAACAGATCCCGGCGCGCGTCGGGTGGGGCGGCCTCTTTGCGGCTCGCATCCAGACGGCCGCGGTATTGCAGCTCCAGCTTGTCGTTGTAGCCGAAAAAATCCGGCGTGCATACCGCCCCATAGGCCTTGGCAACCTCCTGGGTCTCGTCCATCAGATAGGGAAAAGGAAAATCAAAGGTTTCCGCCACCTTTTTCATATTCTCGAAGGAGTCCTCGGGATAATCGCTGGGGTCGTTGGACATGATGGCTACGCTGTTGATGCCGTAGTCCCTGAGTTCCCGAGTATCGCGGACGATGCGATCCCGTATGGCCTTGACGTAAGGACAGTGATTGCAGATAAACATGACCAGCAGGCCTTTCTCGCCCCGGCAATCATCCAGGGTCCAGACTTTGCCATCCACCCCTGGCAGGGAAAAATCAAGAGCCGGGGCGCCAAAATCACATACGGGTGTTTCAAGACTGACCATTCAATGTTCCTCCAGTTCTGAAGCGCGGCGGGCACCGGCCCGCCTGCCGGGGGCGGCTATTATAACGATGATTTTCCACGAGAAACAGAGCTAATTTGGGGGGATTTCCGCGCCACGCGCCATTTCATGAAATTCCCGGCGCTGCCGATATCAACCCGGCGACAATAGATATCGTGTTCAGCCGACGCCTGCTGGTTCACGGCAAGGCAGCGCTGCGCCGCCGTGATCATTTCACGGCAAGCAACGCCAACGCCCTCAGTAGGCCGGCACGCGGCAGCCTGTCTTTTCAAATCAGTTGGTTAGACGCTTCAGGCCTGCGCGGGCCTGAAGCACTGAACACGATGGATATTGTTGCCGGATTAATAACCAGCATCCATGAGTTCAGGGTCAACTTAATCTGGCAAAAACCCGCCCCAATGGATAAGATATGAGGTTATGCGTGGAAAGCTTACAAGGATCTACGACATCGGCACCTCCCAAGCGGGGCTCGGGACGGCCTCTTCCATATGATATTGTCCGCGCTGCATGGGCGCTTCCTGGCTGGGCATGCCACTGCGCGAACCGCGCCCAGGCAAAGCCAGCATGCAACTCCAGAGGCCGTCCGGCCTGATATTTCAGGCCTCCCCTAAGTTTCCAAGGAACCCGCAGGTAATGACAACAACGAGGAAAACATGAGCAAATCCTATTTATTCACTTCCGAATCCGTATCCGAAGGCCATCCCGACAAGGTTGCCGACCAGATTTCCGATGCCATTCTCGATGCCATCCTGGCCGACGACCCGAAATCCCGCGTCGCCTGTGAGACGCTGGTCAACACTGGCATGGTCATCATCTCGGGGGAAATCACCACCTCGGCCTGGGTGGACATGCAGGACATCGTGCGCCAGACCATTAAGCGCATCGGCTACAACAGCTCGGAAATGGGCTTCGACTGGGAGTCCTGCGCCGTATTGACAGCCATTGACAAGCAGTCCGCCGACATTGCCATGGGCGTGGACGAAAGCGAGGAACACGAACAGGGCGCCGGGGACCAGGGACTCATGTTCGGCTTTGCATCCAATGAAACGGACGTACTGATGCCCGCTCCCATCACCTATGCCCACCGCCTGGTCAAGCGCCAGGCCGAAATGCGCAAGAAGGGCGTACTCCCCTGGCTGCGCCCCGATGCCAAGAGCCAGGTGACGTTCCGCTATGAGGACCACAAGCCGGTGGGCATCGATGCCGTGGTATTGTCCAGTCAACACGACCCGGACATCGACAACAAGATGCTGACCGAGGCCATCATGGACGAAATCATCAAGCCCGTGCTGCCAGCCGAGTGGATCGGGAAGGACACCAAGTTCTTCATCAACCCCACGGGGCGCTTCGTCATCGGCGGACCGGTGGGCGACTGCGGGCTGACGGGCCGCAAGATCATCGTCGACACCTATGGCGGCATGGCCCGCCATGGCGGCGGCGCCTTCTCTGGCAAGGATCCTTCCAAGGTGGACCGCTCCGCCGCCTATGCGGGACGCTATGTGGCCAAGAACATCGTGGCGGCCGGCCTGGCGGACCGCTGCGAGGTCCAGGTATCCTATGCCATTGGCGTCGCCGAACCCACTTCCGTGAGCGTCGAGACCTTCGGCACCGGCAAGGTGTCCGAAGACAAAATCATCACCTTGATCCGCGACGTCTTCGATCTGCGTCCCAAGGGCCTGGTAACCATGCTGGATCTGCTCAGGCCCATCTACGGCAACACCGCCGCCTATGGTCACTTCGGCCGCGAGGAAGCTGATTTCACTTGGGAAAGAACCGACAAGGCCGACATCCTGAAAGATGCTGCAGGCCTCTGAACACCGTCATTGCAACAGGAGAATTGAATGAGCACACAAGCAGCCGAAACCCTGAATTCTGATTTCAAGATCGCGGATATTTCCCTGGCGGAATGGGGGCGCAAGGAAATCGCCATCGCCGAGACCGAGATGCCCGGCCTGATCGCCACCCGCGAAAAATATCGCAAAGAACAACCCCTGAAGGGCGCGCGCATCGCCGGCAGCCTCCACATGACCATCCAGACGGCCGTGCTGATCGAGACCCTGGTGGCGCTGGGCGCCGAGGTGCGCTGGGCCTCCTGTAATATCTTCTCCACTCAGGATCACGCCGCGGCCGCCATTGCCGCCGACGGTATCCCGGTCTTCGCCCACAAGGGTGAATCCCTGGAGGAATACTGGGAGTACACCCACCGCATCATGGAATGGTCCGACGGCGGCACGCCGAACATGATCCTCGACGATGGTGGCGATGCCACGCTGCTTCTGATTCTGGGCTCCAAGGCGGAAAAGGATCCCAGCGTGATCGCCAATCCGGCTAGCGAGGAAGAAGAGTATCTCTTCGCCGCCATCAAGAAACGGCTGGCGGAGCAACCCGGCTGGTACAGCCGCATCAAGGCCAACATCAAGGGCGTCACGGAGGAGACCACGACGGGTGTCCACCGCCTCTACCAGATGGAGAGCAAGGGTGAACTGCCCTTCCCGGCTATCAATGTCAACGACTCCGTCACCAAGTCCAAGTTCGACAACCTCTATGGCTGCCGCGAGTCCCTGCTGGACGGCATCAAGCGCGCCACCGACGTCATGATCGCCGGCAAGATCTGTGTCGTGCTTGGCTACGGCGATGTGGGCAAGGGCTGCGCCCAGGCCTTCCGCGGCATGGGCGCCACGGTGTGGGTCACCGAGATCGATCCCATCTGCGCCCTGCAGGCGGCCATGGAAGGCTACCGCATTGTCGACATGAACGAGGCGGCCAGCCTGGGCGACATCTTCGTCACCACCACGGGCAACTACCATGTCATCACCCACGACCACATGGCCGCCATGAAGGACCAGGCCATCGTGTGCAATATCGGCCA
>WGFB01000027.1 GCA_015492435.1 Gammaproteobacteria bacterium
CATTGCAGCGCCTGGAAACCGGGACCTAGGAGGCTGTTGGACTTAGGATGAATCTACTGCGGCGGCGGGAAATGGGTCCATTTTTTCGATCATTTTCGTTAAATAGTGACCACTATTCGCCTCAAATGATCGAAAAACTGTCCTCCATTTCCCACTCGCCTCGCTACGATCACCTAAGTCCGGCAGCCTCCTAGCAATATAGAGTTCAACATTTCCGCCAATTTTCCAACACTATATTACTAGATTTGACCCCCTTTTCTTTTGAATTGCTGGTGTTTGACTGGGACGGGACGCTCATGGATTCCGAGGGGCGCATCGTGGATTGTCTGGAGGCGACCTTCCTGGATCTGGATTTGCCGCTCCTGCCGCGTGAGACCCTCAGGGATGTTATTGGCCTGGGCCTGCGCGAGGCCATCGAGAAACTGGTGCCCGGGCTTGACGAGGGCAGGGCGCAACGCTTTATCGAATGTTACCGCGCCCACTATCTCTGTGGGGAGAAGCGTCCCACGGAACTGTTTCCCGGCGCCCTGGAGGCCTTGCGGGAACTGGAGCGCAGGGGGTACTTGCTTGCCATTGCCACGGGCAAGTCGCGGCGGGGGCTGGAGCGCTCCCTGGGAGAGGCAGGTTGCGCCAGTCTGTTTGTGGCGAGCCGCTGCGCCGATGAGTGTTTCTCCAAGCCGCATCCGCAGATGCTGCAGGAAATCATGGCGCTGCTCGGTGTGTCACCCGCGCGGACCTTGATGATCGGCGATACGGAATACGATATGCAGATGGCGCGGAATGCCGGGAGTCATGCCCTGGCGGTGGGTTATGGCGTGCACCATCCTCAAAGGCTTGCGCGGCATGGCGCTCTGGCGTGCCTGTATGATATCCGTGACATTGTTCCCTGGCTGGAATCATGGCCGGGGATTGACAATACGAATCCAAAGGCGTCAATCTGACGGGATTCGGGATGAAGAGGGAAAGACAGTCATGACAGACGACAATCGTGAAGACCCTTGGATGAGAAAAGCACCGCCTCCACGCGCCTCGGCGCCACCGCCGGCGGCGGGCGCGGGAAACGGCAAGCCGGGCTGGGAGCGTGATCTGCTGGAGCGTCTTGCCTTTGCTTCCCTCAAGGAGCAGCGCCGCGCGCGCCGCTGGGGCATCTTTTTCAAGGCGGCAACCCTGCTCTATCTGGTCGCGCTCTTGTTTTTGTTCAATCAGGATGCCTGGCAGGACGACGGTGTGGTCACCGGCAAGCACACGGCGCTGGTGGATGTGCGCGGTGTCATCGCCGATGACCAGGACGCCAACGCGGATACCATAGTCAGCGGGTTGCGTGCCGCCTTCAAGAACAAGAACAGCGCCGGCGTCATCATCAGAATCAACAGTCCCGGCGGCAGCCCGGTGCAGGCCGGTTATGTCAACGATGAGATCGCCCGGTTGCGCGCCAAGTACCCGGACAAGCCCATTTATGCGGTGGTGACGGATATCTGCGCGTCCGGAGGCTATTACATCGCGGCGGCCGCCGATAAGATCTATGCCGACAAGGCCAGCCTGGTGGGTTCCATCGGCGTGCTCATGGATGGCTTCGGTTTCGTCGAGACCATGAAGAAGCTGGGTGTCGAGAGGCGCCTCATCACGGCGGGTGAGAACAAGGCTTTCATGGATCCTTTCTCGCCTCAGCGCGAGGAGGACCGCAAGCATATCCAGAGCATGCTGAATACCATTCACCAGCAATTCATCGACATCGTCAGGAAAGGGCGCGGCGATCGCCTCAAGGAGAGCGAGGAACTGTTCAGCGGGCTTGTCTGGACGGGGGAGCAGAGCATGGAGCTGGGGCTGATCGACGGCCTGGGCAGCAGCAGTTATGTGGCGCGGGAGATCATCGGCGCCGATAAAATCGTCGACTACACGGATCACAGGCCCTATTTTGAGCGGCTGGTCGAACGGCTGGGATCAGGCATTGCCCGGGCAGTGGCGGGAATGGTCAAGGGAAGCCTGCAATAATTTCCCGGGCGGGAGGCAATGTGTGCCCTTCGTGACGGAAGATCTATTCTGATCCCTTACCGATCGATGAGCACGTCGATGCCTTCCTTCATCAGCATATGGGTGAGGCGGATCAGCGGCAGGCCGATGAGGGCCGTCGGGTCCTCGGTGCGCATGCTTTCCAGCAGGGCGATACCCATGCCCTCCGACTTGAAAGCGCCTGCGCAGTCATAGGGTTTTTCGTGGCGCAGGTAACCTTCGATCATGTTCTGACTCAGATGCCTGAATACCACCGTGCAGGGCACCAGCGCACGCTGGGCTTCGCCGCTCCCGGTGTTCAGCAGGCACAGGGCGGTGTGGAAACGCAGCGTTTTCCCCGAGGCGGCGCGTAGCTGTGCCGAGGCACGCTCGTGATTGCCGGGTTTGCCGATCAACTGCCCGTCGAGCACCGCCACCTGGTCGGATCCGATGACAAGGGCGCGGGGATGTGAGGCCGCGACCGCGCGCGCCTTGCTTTCGGCCAGGCGCAGCGCCAGATCCGGCCCCGCTTCCTTTTCCCGCGGGGTTTCATCGATATCGGGGGAGCAGACCGTAAATGCCTGATTCAGGCGGGCCAGGAGTTCCCGCCGGTAGGGTGAGGCGGAGGCCAGCACGATTTCCATGTCTCTATGGTTGCCGTTCATAACGCAGTTGGCGGTTGCGGGAACTCAGAGTTCTCCTAAGTCACTGGATTGTTGCGAGTATTTTTGAATTTTTTTGACAGAATGGGCAACTTTGCCTATGATGGCCGGCTATGTCAAACCAACTGCCCAAAACCGTCGATCCCTACCGGCTGGCCGGCAGGGGGGCGGAGCTGCGGGGGTGGGTGCCGCTGCGGGACATGGCGCGCCTGGGAACCCGCCTGGCCTCGGCCGATGGCG
>WGFB01000028.1 GCA_015492435.1 Gammaproteobacteria bacterium
CACCTGCGCGTCGCTCATGCCCACCGTGGAGCGCCAGTGATCGGCATGGGATTGCAGGCGTGCGGTGACCGCATCGGGATGCCGGACCTCGGCATAGCAGTAGACCTCCACCGCCTCGTGGTCGTGATGGGCCAGCAGCGGCTCGAAAAAGAAGTTGACCACGTGGCGGCACAGATGGGGAGAGACATAACCGATCTTGAGGCGCTTGCCGGCCTCCCCCCTTCTTTCGTGAGAAAAACGCCCCGCCCGCCCCGCCGCGCCATGCACCTTGTCCCACGCCTCGTGGGCCGCCAGGGTCGCCTCCGGCGAACACAGCACGTGATAGCTCATCAGGAACAGCAGATTGGCATGGGTGACGGCGTCGTCCGGACGCAATCTCAGGGCCTGTTGGAAACTGTCGAGGGCCGCGCCCAGGAGGCCCAATTTGCGCTGGGTCCGCCCCAGGGAGGAAAGCACATGGGCGCGCCACACATGGGTGGCGGGGACGCCATTGCGCTCCGCTGGCGGCTCCAGGTAGCAGCGGGAATCGCCAAGCGCGGGCGGTGTGTCGAGGGCTTTGCGGAAGGCCGCTTCCGACGCCCGCAGTTCGAGCAGGTTGTAGAGCATGTTGCCGAGGCCCGCCCAGGCCTCGGAGAATTCCGGGCGCTGCCGCGTGGCGGCGCGAAGACACTCGGCCGCCTCGCGCCAGCGGCCTTCCAGGCCATGGAGCCTGCCCCGGTTGTACAGGGCCGCGGCGTCGCCGGGCGCGATCTCCAGGAGATGGTCATAGCATGCCGCGGCCGCCGGGTAGTCGCCCAGGCGGCCATGGATGAGGCCCAGCAGATGCCACGCCTCCAGATCATCTGGATGGTCGCGGCAGTGGTCATGGCAGCGCGCCCTGGCCTCCTCCACGCTTCCCGTCCTCACGAGTTCGCGCAAGGTGGCGCCATCAAACGCCACGAGCCCGCTCCAGGCGCCCGGATTTTATGCTATAGTCCATGGCAATATCATAACCCGACAGTTACATAAAATTGCGAGTGCCAACCGTGGATATTGCCTTGTTTCTTACGCCCTGCTTCGCGTGACGGCCCCAAGCGTTGGCGTCACCCCAGGTTTTATCCAGCAGCAGGCCACTGAAAGGCGCAAGATACAAGGTACAAGAAGGGAAGCAGCCCTTTGTATCTTGTATCTTGTACCTTTGAACCTTGTAACTTTTGCAATGACTATGATAACCAACCATTAACAGCATACATCCCGGCCCTTGCAACTCCTCGACCGCCTCACCGCCCTCCTCGTCTTCATTGCGCCCCATCATCTGCTGTCGCGGGGCATGCACTGGCTGGCGCGTGTCAAGGCGGCGCCCGTCAAGAACTTCCTCATCAGGATGTTCATTCGCAAATACAAAGTGGACATGTCACTGGCCGTGGAACCGCAACCCGAGGCCTATCCCGATTTCAACGCCTTCTTCACCCGCGCCCTCAAGCCCGGGGCCAGGCCCATCGTGCCCGGTGACGACACCCTGGCCTGCCCGGTGGACGGCGCCGTCAGCCAGCTCGGCCCCATCTGGCACCGCCAGTTGCTACAGGCCAAGGGCATCGACTACAGCCTGTACAGCCTGCTGGGCGGGGACGAAGGCATGGCAGCCCTGTTTCACAACGGCGCCTTCGCCACGATCTATCTCTCGCCGCGGGACTATCATCGCATCCACATGCCGCTGAACGGCGTGCTGCGCCGCATGCGCTATATTCCCGGCCGCCTGTACAGCGTCAACACCTATTCCGCCGAACACATCCCCGGCCTGTTCACCCGCAACGAGCGGGTGGTCACCCTGTTCGACACCCCGGCCGGCCCCATGGCCATGATCCTGGTTGGCGCCATCTTCGTCTCCTCCATGGAGACCGTGTGGGAGCAAGACCTGCGCGCGGCGGCCGGCGGCACCATCAGGGACTGGCACTACGACCCGGACCATGAACCCATCGCCCTGGGCAAGGGTGAGGAAATGGGACGCTTCAACATGGGCTCCACGGTCATCATGCTGTTCGAGCA
>WGFB01000029.1 GCA_015492435.1 Gammaproteobacteria bacterium
CTGAAGAAGAACCGCAGCCCTCCCTTGTCGAATCATCCACGGACGAAGCCGCTCCCGGGCACGAATCCGGGACCTCGGCCGCCTATGACAAGGCCTTTGCAAACAAGCGTAACCGGATCCGAAAGATCCAGCAGAACCTCACCCATCACGTCAACGAGGTCATCAAGCAGAACGAGAAATTCGGCGTGCTGCTGGAAGTGGAGCATGAAACCCTGCGCCATACCGACAACATCGATGACGTCGGACGGCTCAAGGAAGCCCTCATCCGGGAGATCGCGCGCCTCACGGAAGGCCACAAGGCCCTGGCGAGAAAGCTCAACAGCGCCAGCAAATATCTGCAGATCATCGAGAGCGAGGGGCGGCACCTCAACGAGGAACTGGCGCGGGTGCACATCCTCAGCCTCACGGACGAACTGACGGAACTGCCCAACCGCCGCGCCTTCATGCGCCGCCTGGAGGACGAGGTGGGGCGCGTGCAGCGCTACGGCTACCCGCTCTCGCTGGTGCTGCTGGACCTGGACCACTTCAAGTCCATCAACGACATCCACGGCCATGCCGCCGGCGATGCCGTGCTGCGCAACTTTTCCAACAACATCCTGACCATTTTCCGCCACCACGACCTGGTGGCCCGCTATGGCGGCGAGGAATTCGCCGTCATCCTGCCCAACACCGACCAGAACGGCGCCCTGCGCGCATTGCAGAAGGTGCAGAAGAAGGCCAGCGTCACGCCCTACCACTTCAACGGCAAGACCACGCCCATGCCCACCTTCTCCGCCGGCGTCGCCCTCTACCACCCCGGAGAGCCCCCCAGCAGCCTCATCGAGCGGGCCGACAAGGCGCTGTACCAGGCCAAGCGCCAGGGCCGCAACCGCATCGTGCTGGCCGACGGCGGCGAGGGGGACAGCGGCGTCCCGGCGGCGAGCGCGCCCTCCACCTCCTCCCAGTAGGCCAACCCGCCGTCAGGGGCGGTCGTCGATCTTCTCGCCTTCCTTCACCACCGGCATCAGATCCGCCTTGCTGACCCCCATGGCCAGAATGCTGGAACCGGCGATGTAAATGGATGAATAGGTGCCGACGATGACGCCGACGATGAGGGCGAAGGCAAAGCCGTGGATGATCTCGCCCCCCAGGAAGAAGAGCGCCAGCAGCACCAGCAGCGTGGTCAGCGAGGTGATCAGGGTCCTGGAAATGGTCTGATTGATGGAGACATTGAGAATCTGCTCGGCGGTCCCCTTGCGCATCTTGCGGAAGTTCTCGCGGATGCGGTCGAAGACCACGATGGTATCGTTGAGGGAATAGCCGATCACGGCGAGAATCGCGGCCAGGACCGACAGGTCGAACTCCATCCCCAGCAGGGAAAAAATCCCGATGGTGATGATGACATCATGCACCAGCGCGATGACGGAACCCGCCGCGAAGCGTTTCTCGAAGCGGATCGCCACGTACACCAGGATGCCGAACAAGGCGTACAGCATGGCCAGCCCGCCATCCTCCGTCAGCTCGTCGCCCACCTGGGGGCCGACGAACTCGATGCGCCGCATCTCCACCTCGTCCGGGTAATCGTTTCTCAGGGTCTCCAGCACCTTGGTGCTGATTTCCGCGCTGCTCAGATCCTCGCGCGGCGCCAGCCGGATCAGCACCTCGTGGGCGGATCCGAAGTATTGCACCATGGCGCCCTCGAAGTCCGCCTTCTCCATGACCTCGCGCACCGCGTCCAGGTCCATGGGCTGGGGCGAGCTGATCTCCACCAGGGTTCCCCCCGTAAAGTCCACGCCGAGGTTCAGGCCGCGTGTGACGATGGAAACCAGCGCGATAATGATGAGCACCGTGGACAGGATCGCCGCGATCCTGCGCTTGCCCATGAAATCGAATGTCGTGTCTTTCTTGAAAATCTGCATTGCGCCTTCCTGCCGTCAGATAGCCAGCTTGCCCACCTTGCGCCCCCCGTACATCAGGTTGACCACGGCGCGGGTCCCCATGATGGCGGTGAACATGGAGGTCAGAATGCCGATGGACAGGGTGACGGCGAATCCCTTGATGGGGCCGGTGCCGAAGCTGTACAACACGATTGCCGCGATGAGCGTGGTGATGTTGGCGTCCGCGATGGTGGACAGCGCCTTGGCGTAGCCGGCGCTGATGCTGGCCTGGGGGCTGTTGCCGTTACGCAGTTCCTCGCGGATGCGCTCGAAAATGAGCACGTTGGCGTCCACCGCCATGCCGACCGTGAGCACGATGCCCGCGATGCCCGGCAGGGTGAGGGTGGCCTGCAGCATGGACAGCACGGCGACGATCAGCACCAGGTTGAGGGCCAGCGCCAGGTTGGCCACCAGGCCGAAAGCGCGGTACCAGAAGGCCATGAAGGCCAGCACCAGCACGAAGCCGATGATCACCGAGCGGAATCCCTGGGAGATGTTCTCCTGCCCCAGACTGGGTCCGACGGTGCGCTCCTCGACAATCTCGATGGGCGCCGCCAGGGCGCCGGCGCGCAGCAGCAGGGCCAGTTTGCGGGCCTCCTCCGTGCTGTCCAGGCCGGTGGTCTGGAAGCGCTTGCTGAAATGGTCGCGGATGGTGGCGACGTTGATGACCTCCTGAATGGTGCGGGTGGTCTTGACCTTCTTGCCGTCCACGATGCGGGTCTGGGGCTTGTTCTCGATGAACACCACGGCCATGCCCTTGCCGATGTTGTTCTTGGTGACGTCCCCCATCTTCTTGGCGCCCTTGCTGTCCAGGGTCACGTACACGGCGGGCGAACCGGTCTGCTGATCGATGCCGGAGGAGGCGTCGATGATCTGGTCGCCGGTGACGATGACGCGCTTCTTGAGCAGGATGGGCTCGCCGTTGCGCTGCCGGTACAGGCGCGACCCCACCGGAACCTGCCCCGCCAGGGCGTCCTCGATACTGCCGGTCTCGTCCACCAGGCGGTATTCCAGGGTCGCGGTGGCGCCCAGGATCTCCTTGGCCCGGGCGGGATCCTGCACCCCGGGCAGTTGCACCACGATGCGGTTGACGCCCTGCTGCTGGATCACCGGCTCGGCCACGCCCAGCTCGTTGACGCGCTTGCGCAGGGTGATGATGTTCTGCTGCACGGCGAACTTCTTGATCTCGCGCAGCTCCTGGTCGGCAAGATTCAGCCTCATGAAAAATCCGCCGTTGCGGTCGACGTTCTTGCGCTCCAGGCCCTGGAATTCCCGGGCGATGAGATCGTCGGCCCTGTCGCGGTCGGCCTCGTTGCGGAACTTGACCTCGATGCCGCCGTCGTCGCGCCTCGCCAGGGACAGGTAGCGGATCTTCTCGGAACGCAGAATGGCGCGGATGTCGCTGACATAGCGCTCCTCGGCCTGGCGCACCGCCGCCTCCATGTCCACCTCCATGAGGAAGTGCACGCCGCCGCGCAGGTCGAGCCCCAGGTACATGGGATTCGCGTCGATGGCCGCCAGCCAGCCCGGCGTGGCGGGCAGCAGCGTCAGGGCCACCACGTAGTCCTCGCCCAGTTCCTCCACCAGGGCGTCCTTGGCCTTGAGCTGCAGGGACGTGTCGGCAAAACGGATGAACAGCTTGTCATCCACCTTCTCAACGGATGTGAAATCGATGCGCGCGTTTCTGAGGGTATTGACGAAACGCATCTGCGCCTCTTCATCGATGACCGTGGCGCGCAGCGGAGAGATCTGCACGGCGGGATCCTCGCCATAGAGATTGGGCAGGGCATACACCAAGCCGGTCACCACCACGGCCACGATGAGCAGATACTTCCAGAGGGGATATTGGTTCATGATAGCAGGCCTTGCTCGCGTACGCCGGGGCGTCAGCCGGATTTCCCGTCCTGATGGCTCCCGCCCTTGTCAGCATCCTCCGCGGACTGCTCCGCCTCGTCCTTGGAGGGCGCCTGCTCGCCTTTCTTGCCCTTGCCCTGCTTGCCTTGCCCCTTCTCGCCCCCCTTGAACGTGCCCTTCGGCATCAGGGAGGTGACGGCGCTCTTCTGAACCTTGACCCGCACCCCGTCGGTGATCTCCAGGGATACGAAGTTGTCGTCCACCTTCACGATGCGGCCCAGCAGCCCGCCGCTGGTCACCACCTCGTCCCCCTTGGTCAGGGAACCCACCATCTGCTTGTGCTCCTTGGCCCGCTTGATCTGGGGGCGCAGCAGCAGAAAATAGAAAATCACGAATATCAGGATCAGCGGCACCAGGCTCGCGAACCCCGAAGGATCGCCGGCGGCCGGGGCGGCCTCGGCCCACGCGTCATTGATGAAAAAGCTCATAGGTAGTTCCCCTTCCACTCCTTAAGTCAGTCGAACAGCGCGCTATTATGACACACCAGGACGAGCGATCACAAAACCGCGTTCAGACCGGCTTTCCCGCCAGGATGACGCGGCTCCGATTGATCCTTGAATCCACAAAGTATTTTGAGCCGGCGGGAAACAACCGGCCCATGATCCAGGGCGCCCGGCGCGCGAAGGCCCCCTCTGCTACAGCCAGAGCATGAGCCCCGTCTCGAAGCGCCGTCCCAGCAGCTTGTGATAGGGGTAGAGGCGGATCTTGTAATATTGCAGGCCCGACAGGGGGGAGGTGAGTTCCAGGCGGAACAGGGTTTCGCCCTGATCGTTGCGGCCCACGGTTTCCATGCAATAGATTTTCTGGGTCTGGAAGACGCCGTTTTCCGACTCCGTGCCCACCAGGCATTCCATGTAGACATCGCCGGCGTCCAGCCCGTCCAGGTTGGCGGCCACCTCGATGGGCAGCGGCTTGCCCGCCTGGATCCGGCCGGGCGCCTGGTCGATTCTGCGCATGCTCACCCTTGGCCAGGCCTCGCGGACCTTCTGCTTCCAGCGGGCCAGCTCGGTGGCGGGATGCCTTTCCTCCGAGCGCAGCACGGCGGCCTGCTTGCTGGCATTGCTGTAGTATTTGCGCACATAGTCCATGACCATGCGCTGCGCGTTGAAGCGCGGCATGAGGGACTTCATGGAGGCCTTGGACATGCGCACCCAGTCGCGCGAATAGCCGTGCCCGTCGCGCCGGTAGTACAGGGGCACGACCTGGGTTTCCAGCAGGTCCATCAGCTCGTGGGTTTCTTCCTCGTTGCGGAATTCCTCGTCGAAGTGGGGCCCGTGGGGGGTGATGGCCCAGCCGTTGTCGCCGTTGTAGCCCTCACCCCACCAGCCGTCCAGCACGCTGAGATTGATGGCGCCGTTGATGCCCGCCTTCTGTCCCGAGGTGCCGCTGGCTTCGAGGGGATACTGGGGCGTGTTCAGCCATACGTCCACGCCCTTGACCAGCTTGCGCCCCAGGGCCAGGTCGTACCCCTCGATGAGGATGATCTTGCCCTCGAACTCGGGCTGCAGGGAATACTCGTGGATCACCCGCAGCAGCTCCTGGCCAGGCACGTCATGGGGGTGGGCCTTGCCGGCGAAGAGGAACATGACCGGGCGCTCGGGATCGTTGACCAGGCGCGCCAGGCGCTCGCGGTCGGAGAACAGCAGCAGCGCCCGCTTGTAGGTGGCGAAGCGGCGCGCGAAGCCGATGGTGAGGATGTCCGACTCGGGGCTGGTGAGATGCCGGGTAAGGCGCTCGATCTGGGTGGGGCTGTAGCCGTTGCGGCGGTGCTGCAGGCTGATGCGCTTGTAGACATCCTCGAAGAGCTTGGTCTTCAGGGACTGATGAACGCTCCAGAAACTGTGGTCCGGCACCGTATCGATGACGTCCCAGAACGGCGGGTTGAGCAGCTCGTTCCGCCACCCCCCGCCGAAGCGCAGATCGAACAGGTTGACCCACTCGCGCGCCAGGAACGTGGGCACGTGCACACCGTTGGTGATGTAGTCGATGGGGTTCTCTTCCGCGGGCACCTGCGGCCACACATAGGCCTCCATCTGCGAGGCCACGCCGCCGTGGATGCGGCTGACGCCGTTGTGAAAGGAGGTGCCGCGCAGGGCCAGGGACGTCATGTTGAAACCCGTGGGGTTGCTGGGGTAGGACCCCAGTTCGAGAAACTGCTGCTGGGTGAGGCCCAGGTCGCCGATGAAATCGTTGAAATAACTCAGGATGTGCTCATGCTCGAAGATGTCGTGTCCCGCGGGCACCGGCGTGTGCGTGGTGAACACGGTGCTGGAGGCCACCAGCTCCAGGGCGCTGGCGAAGTCCGCGCCGTTCTGGACATGGGTGCGGCAGCGCTCCAGGATCTGGAAGGCGGAATGGCCTTCGTTGATGTGCCACACGGTGGGCTTCAGCCCCAGGGCGCGCAGGGCGCGCACCCCGCCGATGCCCAGCACGATCTCCTGCTGCATGCGCATGTCCCTGTCGCCGCCATAGAGCTGGTGGGTGATGCGGCAGTCTTCCTCGCGGTTGCCCTCCACGTCGCTGTCCAGCAGATAGAGGGTGATGTGTCCGGCCTTGGCCTGCCACACCTTGAGTTCCACCTCGCGGCCCGGCATGGCGACCCGCACGTGGAGTTCCCGCCCCTCCCCGTCCCTGGCCGGCGTGATAGGCAGATCCTCGGGCTCGATGCGGTCGTAGTGGGCCACCTGGTTGCCATGGCCGTCGATGGTCTGGTGGAAATAGCCCTTGCGGTAGAGCAGGCCGACGGCCACGAAGGGCACGCCCAGGTCGCTGGCGGCCTTGCAATGATCCCCCGCCAGAATGCCCAGGCCGCCCGAGTAGATGGGAAAGCTTTCGTGAAAGCCGTATTCGGCGCAGAAGTAAGCCACCAGATCCTTGTCCGGGTCGAGCAGGTTGGCGATATCACTCTGCACGTTCTGGTTGTTGTAGGCGTCATAGGCGGACAAGACGGTTTCGTAGTCGCGCATGTAGACATGGTCCTGCAGCGCGGCCTCCAGCTTGCCCTGGGCGATGCGGCGCAGAAAAACCTTGGGATTGTGGCCGCACTCCCCCCACAAGAGCGGATCCAGCCTGACGAACAGGCTGCGTATCTGGCTGTCCCAGCTATAGCGGATGTCGTTGGCGAGTTCTTCCAGCCGTCTCAGTTGCTCCGGTATGACCGGCTGCACTTCCAAGGTGAATCGGGTGCCTGGCATGTCTGGTGTTGTCCTTGTTTTTTGTTGATGCGTTTCCGGGTGCCTTCCCGGTGTGTAGCGCCTGGCCGCGCGAAAATCTTTAGCCCGCGGGCCCGGCGGGCGTCTGGGTGGTGCCGGGAGCGAGAATCGAACTCGCACGACCGCAAGGTCACCGGATTTTGAGTCCGGCGCGTCTACCAGTTCCGCCACCCCGGCATTGCCGGCGTAGTATACAAGTCGGGGCTTGGAAGAAACAAGATACATTGGCCGGCCGCGCGGCCCTTGTCACTCACGCCTTCCTTCCTGTATCTTGCGCCTGCAATGAAACGCTCTGATTTCCATTATGAATTGCCCGAATCCCTGATCGCCCAGCATCCCCTGCCGGAGCGCGCGGCCAGCCGCCTGCTGGTAATGGACGGGGCGGGCGGCCTGGAGGACCGCATGTTCGCCGAGCTGCCGGACCTGCTGGACAGTGAGGACCTGCTGGTCTTCAACGACACCCGGGTCATACCGGCCCGGCTGTTCGCCCGCAAGGCCAGCGGCGGACGGGTGGAGATTCTTGTGGAGCGCCTCCTCGGCGGGCGCGACATCCTCGCCCAGGCGCGCGCCAGCAAGCCCTTGCGGGAAGGCAGCGTGCTTTCGCTGGCCACGGACGTGGAGGCGCGGGTGGGGCGCCGCGAAGGGCCATTCTACCGCCTGTCGCTGCGGGGGCCGGGCAACGTGATGGAAATCCTGGAGCGCATCGGCCACGTGCCGTTGCCGCCCTACATCGGACGCCGGGACGAACCTCTGGACCGGAACCGCTATCAGACCGTCTACGCGCAGCGGCGCGGCGCCGTCGCCGCCCCCACGGCGGGACTGCATTTCGACGAGGCCCTGCTTGAACGCCTGCGCGGGCGGGGAATCCGCACCGCCTTCGTCACCCTGCACGTGGGCGCGGGCACCTTCCAGCCCGTGCGCGAGGAGGATATCAGCCGGCACCGCATGCACGAGGAATACATGGAAGTTCCGCGCGCGGTGTGTGAGGAGGTGGAGGCGGCGCGGAGGCGCGGCGGGCGTGTCATCGCGGTGGGCACCACGGTGGTGCGCTGCCTGGAGACGGCGGCGCGCTCGGGAAAGCTCGCGCCCTTCAGCGGCAACACCGGTATCTTCATCACCCCCGGTTACGCCTTCGCCTGCGTGGACGCGCTGGTGACCAATTTCCACATGCCGGAATCCACCCTGCTGATGCTGGTGTGCGCCTTTGGCGGCATGGACAGGGTGCTGCGCGCCTACCGCCACGCCGTGGAGGAAAAATACCGCTTTTTCAGTTATGGTGACGCCATGTTCCTGCACAGGCGGCGGCCATGAAATTCGACCTGCTCCATACCGACGGCGCGGCGCGGCGCGGGCGCCTGACCCTGCGGCGCGGCGCGGTGGAGACACCGGCCTTCATGCCCGTGGGCACTTATGGCACGGTAAAGGCCATGACGCCGGAGGAATTGCGCGGCATGGGGGCCGAAATCATTCTCGGCAATACCTTCCATCTCATGCTGCGCCCCGGCGTGGAAGTGATCGCCGCCCATGGGGGCCTGCATGAATTCATGAACTGGCCGGGCCCCATCCTGACGGACTCCGGCGGATTCCAGGTCTTCAGCCTGTGCGAGATGCGCAAGCTGTCGGAGCGGGGCGTCACTTTCCGCTCCCCGGTGGACGGGGCCGAGGTGTTCCTCGGGCCCGAGGAATCCATGGCGGTGCAGCGCGCCCTGGATGTGGACATCGCCATGATCTTCGACGAGTGCACGCCCTATCCCGCCACGGAACAGGCCGCGCGCGACTCCATGGCCCTGTCCCTGCGCTGGGCGGCGCGCAGCAGGACCGCCCATGAGGGAGCGCCCTCCGCCTTGTTCGGCATCATACAGGGCGGCATGTACGAAGCCTTGCGCGACGAGTCCCTGGCGGGGCTGGTGGAGATCGGCTTCGACGGCTACGCCATCGGCGGGCTGTCCGTGGGCGAGCCCAAGGCCGACATGCTGCGCATCCTCGGGCACATCGCCCCCGCCATGCCGGCCCATGCCCCGCGCTATCTCATGGGGGTGGGCAAGCCCGAGGACATCGTGGAGGCCGTGCGCCGCGGCATCGACATGTTCGACTGCGTGCTGCCCACCCGCAACGCCCGCAACGGCCACCTCTTCGTCCACGGCGGGGTGATCCGGATCCGCAACAGCGCCTACCGCGGCGATATCCGCCCCCTGGACGAGGCCTGCGGCTGCTACACCTGCCGGCACTACAGCCGCGCCTACCTGCGCCACCTGGCCGCGAACAACGAGATCCTGGGAGCGCGGCTCAACACCGTGCACAACCTTCATTACTACCAGTGGCTGATGCGCGGCCTGCGCGAGGCCATCGCGGCGGGAAGCCTGGAGGATTTCGTGGGCGAGTTCTACGCAAAACGGGCGCAGGACGCGCCGCCCGTTGCGGAGCCGCGGTGCTGAGCGCGGGCGGGGCCGGGCGCGGCCCCGCCCGGCGCCTTGCCGGGAACACAGGGAGTGGCGGCTACACCGTGAACTTCGAGACCAGGCCGTGCAACTGCGCCGTCATGGCGGAGACGTCCTCGCTGGCCCGCATGAGGTGATCGCTGCTCTCCGAGGTCTGCACGGCCACGTCGTTGATGTGCACGATGCTGCGGCTGATCTCCTCGGCGACGGCGCTCTGCTGTTCCGCCGCGCTGGCGATCTGGTTGTTCATGTCGTTGATGGAGGCCACCATCTCTGTAATGGAGACCAGGGAGGCACCGGCGCGGGATGACTCGTCCACGCTCACCTGCGCCTGCTGGCAACTGGCCTTCATGACCTTCTCCGCCCTTTCGGCGCCCGCCTGAAGCTTCTCGATGATCTCCTGGATCTCCTGGGTGGATTGCTGGGTGCGCTGCGCCAGGGTGCGCACCTCATCGGCCACCACCGCAAAGCCCCGGCCCTGCTCGCCGGCGCGGGCGGCCTCGATGGCGGCATTGAGGGCCAGCAGATTGGTCTGCTCCGCGATGGCCTTGATGACATCCAGAACCGTTCCGATGTTCTCGCTGTCGGCCGCCAGTTGCTGAATGACCACGGCCGCCTCGTCCACGTCGGTGGCCAGCTTGTCGATGGTGGACACGGCCTGCGAAACGACCTGCTTGCCATTGCCCGCCTCGGCATCGGCGGCCTTGGCGGCGCCGGCCGCGTCGCCCGCGTTGTTCGCCACCTCGTGCACCGTGGCGGACATCTCGTTCATGGCGGTCGCCACCTGATCGATGTCGCTCTTTTGCTTGACGACCCCCTCGCGGGACTGGGCCGACACGGCCGACATCTGCTCGGCGGCGCTGCTGAGGCGCTGCACGGACTCAGTGATCTCGCGGATGATGCCTTGCAGTTTCTCCACGAAGCGGTTGAACTCGGAAACCAGCTCGCCCACCTCGTCCTGGGAATGACTGTGCAGGCGCTTGCGCAGATCCCCCTGACCGGAGGCCATCTCGCGCAGGGAAACCGTCACGCCATGAATATTGTTGGTGATGGACGCGCCCAGGTACATGCCCAGCACGCCCAGCACCACGGCCATGGTAATGGCGATCACCACCCCCGTGATCAGGGCCTGATTGGAGGCGCTCTTGGCCTGGTTGATGGTATTGCCGAATCTCTCGTAGGTCTTGTCCCGGAACGCCGCCTGCGACGCCAGGAATTTCTCGCGTGAGGCATTCATGCGCTCGATGGTTTCCTTGGATTTGGCCAGGTCCACCGTCCCGGCGAGCATCCCCTGGGCAAACCCGTAGGCAACCTTGAAATAATCCGCGAACATCTGCGTCAGCACATCCGTATCGGCTTGCAGCCCGGGGTCGAGAGTGGCGATGGCCTTCAGATTGTTATGAAACTCGCCGGCGAAGGCCCGCGCCTCCTCCAGGGGCTCCTCGTCCATGATGGAAACCGCCTGATTGATGCTCTCGATGGTGCGCTGGGAAAGGTTTTCATTCTGCTGCACCTTGTCGAGAACGGGAAAATGCAAGTCGTGTATTTCGGTCAAACGCGCCGAATTTTCGGAATTAACGAAATAATTGAAAAACAGATAGGCCGCGAACCCCAGTATCCCCACGCATGCAATCGTGATGATCTTGTGCTTGATCGACAGATTCTTTGCAAACCCCATTATTTCTTCCTCTCGATAATGTAGCCGGCATCCCTGACTGGTTTCCCGCGGGCCGCGGCCCGGCGCGGATTCCGGCGCCATGCTTGCTCTGCGCTTCCCTGGGACAAGCTCCTCACTGGGACTATCGGAAAATCCCGAAAGAACTTTAAGAAATCCATAAGCACCTGGTCACGCCCAAAAAAAACCCCCTGTCGCGGTGACACGGGGGTGCTGATTTCAGCCTGAACCGGAGGGCCGGATCGATATTCAGTCTGTGGAATAAATGACTTTGACGGAGCCGTCCGCCGACGCGCTGTCGATATACCCGATGGCGCCCTTCTTGCTCTTCACGAACTCGATGACGGCCTTGTCGTCCGGCACCACTTCCGGCGGGCTGCCCTTGCCCGAGAAAACCCGGGAGGCCCAGTACTGCAATATCTTGGCGCTGGACTTGCCCAGAATCTTTTTATTGAAAGCGTCGTAGACCGGAGAGGATTCCGCCTGATTCACGGGAACCGCGGTCTGCCCGTTGGGCAGGCTCTTCACCTTGCCCAGGAACACCGACTTGACCTGGGCCTGGGAGAGACTGTCCAGGTCGCTGTCCGGCGCCACGACCACCACCACCCCGGCCGAGGCCTGACTGACCAGAAAGAGCGCCAGGCCCACGATCACCAGCCTGAACACTCCCCGCCCGCCGGCGGCCCGTCTGTACGTTTTGCTATCCATTCTCATTGTCTGCCCTCCACTAGAAGACCGTATCGACGGCAAGGCTGAACATATTCATGGAATCGTCGGTCGGCTTCTTCTCGAACAAGCCGACGCCATCCGTATCGACCTGACTGAGTTCGGCCTTGACGACCACCTTGTGGGAAACACTGTAGTTCAGGCCCAGCGTGCTGATCTGGTGGCCATCGCCATTCTTGCGGTCCCAATTCTGATAGGTGAAATGGGGCAGCCACTTGCCGAAGCGGTAACCCAGGGTTGCATACCAGGAATCGGAATCCCCGGCCGCCACGCCCGCCATATCCTTGAAGTCCATGGTCACGCTGGCCATTTCGGCGTACACCAGCAGATTGTTCCAGTCGATCTTGACGCCCCCGGCGACCGCCGCATGCTCCTGGTTGTTCATCGGCCCCATCATGGGATTACTCGTATCGGTCTCCATCTTGCCCCGGTAGCCGGACACCTGGAAAATGACCGTATCGTCCCAGTTGGCGCGGCCCGTGGCCCCCATCATCTGCCTGACCGCCATCCGGGTCAGGTCCACCTGGCCGCCGAACACATCCAGCGTCCAGGCCCAGTCGCCCGCGCTGACATCCCACAGCAGGCTGCCGCCCGTGTAGGACTCGCGGGTCGCCTGCGGGCCCTGCATCATCTCGGAGTAGATGACCACCGGCGCCTGGATCCAGGGATAGGCCACGCCCACTTCCACGTACTCGTTGACGATACCCACCGGATACTTGATCTTGCCGGTGCGCAGGGCCAGCGTATCCTTCAACTGAAAGGAGGCAAAGGCCCAGTCCACGTGAACCACGTAGGCGTCGTCCTGAATCGAGGAAAACAACTGGGTCGCCACGTTGACCCTGTCTGAAAGACTCGAAATGACATTGAGACCCAGCTTGGTGCCATAGAAACTGCCGTCCTTGTCGATGCCGGCCGCGTCGTGATCGCCCTGCCAGGCCACCTTTTCATCGGTGATGCTGTAGCGCGTGGAAAAGAACCCGTCGAGGCGGGTGCGATCCACCCAGGTTTCCGCCCACAGCATCTGGGCCGGCAGCAGCAATCCCAGCACGGCTCCCGCCTGCAAAAAACGTTTGTGCTTGCGCTCCATATGTTGCCTCCTTCCAATCGTGTCACTTCAGGATCACGGACCCGCGCGGTGGCGCGGGGCGGACCATCCTTTTCGCTTGACCACACCTTCCTTGTGCAACCATGGCCTTACTAAACCACAATGGCGGCATCAGATGCTACAACTTTAGGCTTTTTCCCAACAATGGCGATAAATTTCTGACGCTTATCAACCCGGCAACAATAGATATCGTGTTCAGCCGTCGCGCGCCGGTTCACGGCAAGGCGGCGTTGCGCCGCCGTAGTCATTCTACGGCAAGCAACGCCAACACCGTCCATGGGCCGGCACGCGGCGGCCTGTCTTTTCAAATCAATTGGTTAGGCGCTTCAGGCCCGCACGGGCTCGGCGTTGCGCCCCTTGGCAAGGGCTCGCCATTCCCCGCGGGCCGCGCCTTGATCCCGCACGGGCCTGAAGCGCTGAACACGATATCTATTGTTGCCGGGTTGATAAAACCCATCGCCTGCCTCAACCTTATCGCCCGGCGCCTGAATCCAGCCTGAACCGGGCGCCATTCGTTCCTTAGATATATACCCGTATACCCGTCAATCCATAAAACTGGAGCATGGAAGGTACAAGGGGCAAGGTACAAGGTACAAAAGGCTACTTTGCTTGTCCCTTGTCCCTATTCTATTACTCCCAGCATGAGATCCATGACATTGGTGCCCGTGGCGCCGGTGTGCAATACATCACCGGCGGCCTGGAGAAAGCGGCCGGCATCCGCGCGGCGCAGGCAATCCTCCGCCTCCAGACCCGCCCGCCGCCCCCGTGGCAGGGTGCCGCCGTCCGTCAGCGCGCCCGCCCGGTCGCCCGGGCCGTCGCCGCCATCCGTTCCCGCCGCGAGAAAACCGAAGTTC
>WGFB01000030.1 GCA_015492435.1 Gammaproteobacteria bacterium
ATCCACGTATATCAGCATGATCCACCGTCGCAGTCTGCCTAGTGTATCCTGAGCCAACGTGCTTGAAATGGAAAAAGGTTTAACATCAACACTTGACAGGTCAAAACATATCAACCCGGCAACAATATATATCATGTTCAGCGCTTCAGGCCCGTGCGGGATCAAGGCGCGGCCCGCGGGGAATGGCGAGCCCTTGCCAAGGGGCGCAACGCCGCCTTGCCGTGAACCGGCACGCGACGGCTGAACACGATATATATGGTTGCCGGGTTAATAAGGCAACAGGGCTGTGAAAACCAAGGTTTACCCATGTCGAGAATATGGCTGATTGTGTTCATCGTGCTGGGCTTGCCGGGATGCAGTGACGATGCGGCCACCCCGGAGCGCCCGGATGTCATCCATCTGCGGGCCTGGGCCCATGCCGGGCAGGCAGACGAACGCCGGGTGATTCAGGCGCAGGTGGCGCGCTTCAACGAGCGCACGCCCGGTGTGAATATCAAGCTGACCCTGATCCCGGAGCGGTCCTACAATGCCCAGGTGCAGGCCGCCGCCATCGCCGGCGACCTGCCGGAGCTGCTGGAACTGGACGGGCCCTATCTCTCCAACTATGTGTGGCAGGGCCACCTGCAGCCGCTGGACGGGCTGCTGCCCGGCGATCTGTTGAACGACCTGCTGCCCTCGATCATCGCGCAGGGGCGCTACCGGGGCAGGTTCTATGGCGTCGGGGTGTTCGACTCGGGATTGGGGCTGTACGCCAGCCGCCGCGCCCTGACGCGCGCGGGCGCGCGCATCCCTCGGGGCCCGGCGGACGCCTGGACGGCGCAGGAATTTACCGCCCTGCTGCAGGCCCTGGCGGCCCATGACGCTGACGGGGCGGTGCTCGATCTCAAGCTCAACTATCCCGGTGAATGGTTCACCTATGCCTTCTCGCCCGTCCTGCAATCGGCGGGGGCCGACCTGATCGACCGCAAGGGCTATCAGAGCGCCGGCGGCGTCCTCAATTCCCCGGCGGCGGTCAAGGCCATGACCATACTGCAAGCCTGGCTGCGGGGCGGCTTCGTCGACGCCAACGTGGACGACGGCGCCTTCGTCACCGGCCGGGTGGCGTTCTCCTGGGCCGGCCATTGGGAGTATGCGCGTTATGCCGGGGCGCTGGGCGATGACCTGCTCCTGCTGCCCCTGCCCGATTTCGGCCACGGCAGCCGCACCGGTCAGGGGTCGTGGGTGTGGGGCATGACCGCCACAGGCAAACGGGCCGGGGCGGCCGCCCGTTTCCTGCGGTTTCTGCTGGAACCCGGCGAGGTGCTGGCCATGGCCGATGCCAACGGGGCGGTGCCGGCGCGCCAGGCCGCCATCGCCAACTCCGAGCGCTATGGCGACGGCGGACCGCTGCGCCTGTTCGTCGAGCAACTGACGCAAGGATACGCCGTGCCGCGTCCCCAGACGCCCGCCTACCCGGTGATCACCGCCGCCTTTCAGCAGGCCTTCTTCGATATCCGCGACGGCGCCGACGTGCGGGCGGCCCTGGACCGGGCGGTGGCCGCCATCGATCAGGATATCGCCGACAACAAGGGATACCGGTGACGCGCGCGGCCTGGCTCTTTGCCGCCCCGGCCCTCCTTGGGCTGCTGTTGTTCGTGGCGCTGCCCTTCGTGCTGGCATTCGTGCTCGCCTTCACCAACCTGAGGCTGGGCTCGCCCCTGCCGCTGGAGTTTGTCGGCCTGGAGCAGTTCCGCCGCATCTTCAGCGACCCCGCTTTTTTGCGCGCCCTGCTCAACAACGCCGTCTTCGCCCTGGTGGTGGTGCCGGTGCAGACGCTGCTGGCATTGGGCCTGGCTCTGCTGCTGAACCGCCGGCTCAAGGGGCTGGCGCTGTTCCGCACGCTGTTCTTCATGCCGGTGGTCTTCCCCCTGTCGCTGGTGTCCGTGGTGTGGGTACTGATCTTCGCCCCCGGCGCCAACGGCATGATGAACGCCTTCCTGGAGACCGTCACCCTGGGCGCCTGGCAACCCCGCGATTTCCTGCATGACCCGGTGCTGGCCCTGCCCGCCATCATGCTCACATCCGTATGGCAGGGGGTGGGCTTCCAGATGGTGATCATCCTGGCGGGACTGCAGGCCATCCCCGGCGAACTCTATGAGGCGGCGGCCATCGACGGCGCCTCCCGCTGGCGCCGCTTCTGGCATGTCACCCTGCCGCAGTTGCGCAACACGCTGATCTTCGTGGTGCTGGTCACCACCATTCTCGCCTTCCGCCTCTTCGACCAGGTGCAGATCATGACCCAGGGCGGGCCGCGCAACGCCACCACCACCGCCATGTACGAGGCGGTGCAGGCCGCCTTCGCCCGGCAGCAGGTGGCGAAGGGGGCGGCGATCACCGTCGTGCTGTTCCTCATCGTGCTGCTGGTCACCGTGTTGCAGCGGCGCCTGGTCAGACAGGAGCGGGAGATCGCATGAAGCGCTGGCGGATCAATGGCGCCATTTACCTGGGCCTGATGGTTCTGGCGCTGGTCTTTATCGCTCCGATCCTGTTGATGGTGGCCGGCAGCCTGAAACCCGATGCCCGCGTGCTGATCGAGGCCGGCTCCTGGCGGGCCCTGCTGCCCGACAGTGTTTCGCTGCAGAACTATGGCGATGTCTTTTCGCGGGTGGATTTCACGAGTTACCTGTTGAACTCCCTGTGGATCACCGGTTGCGTGGTGGTCTTGGGCCTGATCGTCAACGCCATGGCCGGCTACGCCTTTGCCCGCATGCAGTGGCGCGGCCGTGACCTGCTCTTCGGCCTGGTGCTGATGATCCTCATCATCCCGCTGGAGGCCATCGCCGTGCCGTTGTTCTACCAGGTCACCCTGTGGGGCTGGCGCGATACCTATGTGGTCCAGATCGTGCCCTTCATCGCCAATGCCTTCTCCATCTATCTCTTCCACACCTATTTCCTCGGCCTGCCCCGCGAGCTGGAGGAGGCGGCGCGCATCGACGGCGCCGGTGTCCTGCGCACCTTTGTCAGCATCATCGTCCCCAATGCCAGGCCCGCCTTCGCCAGCGTGGCCATCCTCACTTTTCTGACCCAGTGGGGCGCCTTTCTCTGGCCCCTGATGGTCACCAGCGGCGAGGCCGTGCGGCCCCTGCCCCTGGGGATTGCCGCGTTCTATACCCTGCCGCCATTGCAGTGGGGCGACATCTTCGCCTTCGGCGTGATGATGGTGGCGCCGGTGCTGCTGTTGTTCCTGGTTTTCCAGAAATGGTTCGTGCGGGGCGTGGCGGCGACAGGCGTAAAGGGGTAAACAATTTCGCCCCCTCCCCATGGGGCGAGAGGATGTAATGCTATGAGCACGGTCAGCTTCAAAAACATCAGCAAGATATTCGATGACGGCACCCTCGCCGTCACCGCTTTCGATCTCGATATCGCCGACGGCGAACTGATGGTGCTGGTCGGCCCCTCCGGCTGCGGCAAGACCACCTTGCTGCGCATGCTGGCCGGACTTGAAACCGTCAGCTCCGGTGAACTGCTCATCGACGGCCGGGTCGTGAATCCGCTTCCCCCCCAGCAGCGGGATATCGCCATGGTGTTTCAGAACTACGCTCTCTATCCCCACATGACGGTGCGGCGCAATCTGGAATTCCCGCTCAGGATGATGAAGCTCGGCAAGGATGAGAGGCGCCAGCGGGTCTCCGAGGTGGCCGGGCTGCTGGGCCTGACAGCATTACTCGAACGCAAGCCCAGGGAACTCTCCGGCGGGCAGCGCCAGCGGGTCGCCATGGGCCGCGCCATCGTCCGTGAGCCGAAGGTCTTCCTGATGGACGAACCCCTTTCCAACCTCGATGCCCGGCTGCGCCTGCAAATCCGTGGCGAGATCGCCGCCCTGCAGCGGCGCATGCGGACCACGACCCTGTATGTGACCCATGACCAGGTGGAGGCCATGACCCTCGGCGACCGCGTCGCCGTCATCGATCAAGGGCGGCTGCAACAGGTGGACGAACCCCAAAATCTCTATGCGCATCCAGCCAATATCTTTGTCGCCCGATTTATCGGCAGTCCCGGCATGAATATTTTCAGGACAGAACTGCATCCAACGGAAGATCGGGGTCTCGCCATCGACTGGGGACGGCAACGGCTGCCGCTCCATGCCGGGCAGGCGCACGCCCTGAGAAAGTATCTTGGCAAGACCTTGTATGCGGGCTTGCGGCCCGAGGCGATTCACTATCCCGATGCGCCTGATGTCGAGGCAACGATCGTTGTCAAAATCGAAAGTATCGAGGCGCTGGGACATGAGTCCCTGCTTTATTTCGGTTACGAAGGCAGAATGGAGGAAACCCGCGGGGACTTATCTCCCGATAACAACATGGTCAGCCCGTTGATGGTTGCCCGGCTTGCGGGGACGCCCGATGCCGGGGCCGGTGAAAGCCTCCGCCTTGGTCTGGCGCTGAAACAGCTTTATTTCTTTGATGCCGAGGGTAGCGCAATTTGTTGAGAATCCGAAGCGTGCGCGCACCTGCTGAATACGACATGTCTTGTTGCCGGGTTAATAAAATGCGAATATGGCGTCTGTCTGGATTGCCTGGGCTGTGAATAGCGGAAATGTCTCGAAACGATTCAGAGTGTGATATGAGAGAACAGGCCACTTTTGCGGGCGGCTGTTTCTGGTGCATGGAAGAGGTTTTTTCCAGGGTGGCGGGTGTAACCCATGTCGTGCCTGGGTATACGGGAGGACATACCCGGCAGCCGACCTATGAGACCGTGCTGCGGGGAGATACAGGCCATGCCGAGGCCGTGCAGTTGTCATACAGGCCCCGGCAGGTTTCCTATGATGAATTGCTGCAGGTCTTCTGGCGCAACATCGATCCCACCACGGCGCGGCGTCAGTTCTGTGATGTGGGGGATCAGTATCGCCCCGCCATCTTCTATCACGACGAGAGTCAATATCGCACGGCCATGGACTCGAAGGCGGCGTTGCAGCGGGACAAGCCCTTTGCCGGGGATATCGTGGTGGAGGTCACGCCGCTGGATATTTTCTATCCGGCGGAAGATTATCACCAGGGTTTCTATCACAAGAATCCCGTGCATTATCAGCGTTACCGGAGCGGTTGTGGCCGCGAACAGCGCCTGCGGGAACTTTGGCAGGGCAGGGGCTAGGGAACCTCTGATCAATTCTGGGCCGGATGGATGGCGAGATGAAATGTTCCAGATCAAGGCGAAAAGCGCAGGCAATCGCATGCTATTGCCAAGATTTTCAACGCAGAGCCGGGACATTTCAGCCGCCAGACGCCGGTTCATGAATTGATCAGAGGTTCCCTAGACCATGGAGAAGATCACACGCAGCGAGGCGCAGTGGCGTGCGTGCCTGACGCGCGAGGAATACTATGTCCTTCGCGAGGAGGGGACGGAACTGCCTCACAGCAGTCCCCTTATTGATGAAAAGCGCAAGGGCATTTATGTCTGCGCGGGCTGCGGACTGGAATTGTTCACCTCGGACATGAAATACGACAGCGGCACCGGGTGGCCCAGTTTCCATTCGGTCATCGAGGGTCATGTGG
Source organism: Gammaproteobacteria bacterium (assembly GCA_015492435.1). Lineage (GTDB taxonomy): Bacteria > Pseudomonadota > Gammaproteobacteria > SZUA-140 > SZUA-140 > SZUA-140. The sequence goes on from WGFB01000030.1 coordinate 5,532, forward strand.
AGATCAGGACCGACTTCAAGCTCGTCTATCCGCGCAAGGAATATCATTGCGCCCGTTGCGGCGGGCACCAGGGACATGTCTTCAAGGATGGTCCGGAACCCACGGGGCAGCGCTGGTGCAACAACGGGGTGGCGTTGAGGTTTGTTCCAGATCAGGAACGTGAGACGTGAAGCGGGAAGGAATTTCCCAAGGCAGCACACTATGCTGCTTCGTTTCACGTCTCACGCTTTACGCACCCGCACCCTTACCGCTGATTCAGCGGGCTCGACGGCCAGGATTTCATGGCCGTCCTTGCCCAGGCTGGATGAGGCCTGTTCCGCGGCTTCTCCCGCGATGAACAGAAAGTCGACGATGTCTCCTGTCTCGAAACGCAGCAGGGTATTACGCGCCTTGATGTAGTGCAGTGGACAGCCGTATGAGGTCAGATCGATGACCGCACTTTTTTTTTATCCTCAACCACGGCAACCTTGGGGAGGGAGACGGTGAGATCCAGTTGGGTGTCGATGTTCTGGCATACCAGGCCCGCCTCGGCCACCCAGTAGTCCATGGCGCTGTTCAATTCAGCATAGGCCCCGTCATCATAGTCCTCGGCCAGCCGGTCCAGCGTAGCGGAGAACTCCGCCAGTTGATCACCCAGGTTCGAGCCTTCCGTCAGGGACTTGGAAAGCAGGGCGGCAATGTCCTTCAGGTTGTCCACGGGTTTTTCCCCGGCCAGGAACAGCAGTGACTGACCCACAAGGCGCCCCATTTCCCGCGCGCACTCCATGGACTCGGCATATTTGCGCTGCAACAGAAAGGCGTTGCGGTAGTTGCGTTCGTTGGCGGCCTCGGCGAAATTGGCGGCTACGGTTTCCTGGGCGGCGCCGGCGCATTCGCCTCCGCCGAACTGTTCGACCTTGAAGTCCGCCTCGTCGCCATGATCGTGGAGGACGGACTGAATGTCGGCCTCGGCGACGGTGGCGATGTCGGCCAGCAGATCCTTGAAATAGGAGGTGTCCTTGCTCTGCCCCCACTGGAAGAAGGTCTCGCCTTCCTTGCGCTCCCGGTCGTAGGTCTCCTGCAGGCGGGTGATGGCGGCCTCGACCCGGGCGGCAGGGATGGTGGGACCTTTGATGGCCAGGGCGCCCTTGCGGCGGCCATCGCCCGCGATATACATCTGATAATGGGGGACAAGGCGGCCATGCAGACGTTTGCCTTCGCCGTAGATGCCGATATCGCCCGTTTCGGGCTGGGCGCAGCCGTTGTGGCAGCCGCTGACCCGCATGCGCAGGTCATGCCTGCCGCCCGTCAGCTTGGCGCCGAGGATGGGCGAGGAGGTGATGCCCAGGCGGCAAGTGGTGGTGCCGGGGCAGGCCACTACGTCATCGCCGGTCGCGGGTTCCCCCAGTCCCAACTCTCCCAGGGCCTCGCGTATGGCCGGGACGCGCCCGTCGGGGACGTTGACGAACATCAGGTTCTGATCCTGGGTGGTGCGCAGCTCGGTCAGTCCCTCGTCGTGGGCGAGGCGGGCAATGCCGCGCATCTGCGCCACGGTCATGTCGCCGATGGGCATGCTGACGGGGAAGACATTCAGACCCGCCTGTTTCTGGGGTATGACGGTGCGGGGCGCGCCTGGATTGTCACAGGGTGTTGTGGTATCGCCCGCCGACCAGTGCGCGGCCGGGTTCCTGGCTTCCTTCAGGGCCGCCCGGGTACGTTCCAGTTCCTCGCGGTATTTTTCCACGAAGCCTTCGGCTCCGAAGCGGTCCACCAGGAACTTGATGCGCGATTTGGCGCGCATCTTTCTGTTGGAGTAGCGGTTGTGCAGGGTGATGATGGCCTCCATGCAGGGCAGCAGGTCCTTTTCTTCTATGAATTCCTCCACGGTGATGGCTTGGCGCTGCTTGTGCCCCAGCCCGCCGCCGGCCAGGATCTTGAAGCCGAATTTCCCGTTGCGGTGGACGGCGACCACGCCCAGGTCGTGGATCATGCCCTGGGCGCAATCGGATTCACAGCCGGAGAAGCTCATCTTGAACTTGCGCGGCAGGTGCTGTGTCAGGGGGTGGCGCAGGAAATGACTGACCGCCAGGTTCTGGTAGGGCGTGATGTCCACATGTTCGCGGGGGCATACGCCGGACAGGGGACAGTCCGTCACGTTGCGCACGGTGTTGTTGCATGCCTCGCGCGTGGTGAGGCCGGCGGATGCCAGGTGCAGCAGCGCGGCCGGCGTATCCTTCAAGGGAATATAGTGAATCTGTATATCCTGACGGGTCGTAATATGGGCGATGCCGTGTTGGGAATAGCGTTCCACCACGTCGGCAATGGAGGTTAATTGGTCAGGGGTGAGTTTCCCGCCCGGTATCTTGACGCGGATCATGTTGACGCCTTCCTGGCGCTGTCCATAGACGCCCTGCTGCAGGCGCATGGACTGGAAGCGGTCCGCGTCGATGCGGTTGGCCAGAAAGGCCTCGACGCCTTCCCGGTAGCGCTCCAGCTCTTCCTGGTTGACTAAAATCTGCGCCTCGATCATAAAAGGTTCTCCTGCCTTATCAGTCTTTTGTCAATGACAATCCTGTGGCTTGCATGCCCTCAATCTCGATCGTCATCTATCGTGGTTTTTCAATGCCTTGCCGATTTCGTGAAGTACGCGAATTCTACGGTGTGTTGGCCTGCCTGCCAGGGCGCAGACGCAGGTCTGCGAGGGGGCTCGCCGGAATCGGCACTACTCTGGAACATTGTAATGTATCAGAATTTCTATATAATCAAAAATAATGATCCATTATAGATATATATGATATTTATATAAAGTGCCTGGCCCATGAATTTTCAGCAACTGCGTTACATTCGCGAAGTGGCCCGTTGCGGGCTCAATATCTCGTCGGCCGCCAATATCCTGCATACCGCCCAGCCGGGCATCAGCAATCAGATCCGTCTCCTGGAAAAAGAGCTCAATGTGCAGATTTTCGAGCGCAATGGCAAGCGCCTGGTGGGCATCACCCAGCCGGGCCGGGCCGTGCTGGCCATGGCGGAACGGGTGCTGCGGGAGTTGGAGCACATCAAGCAGGTGGGTTTCGAGTTTACCCATGACGCGCAGGGCACCCTGTCTATCGCCACCACTCACACCCAGGCGCGTTACGCCCTGCCCAAGGTCATCAAAGAGTTCACCGAACACTATCCCAATGTGAGCCTGCACATGCATCAGGGCAATCCCACCCAGATCGCCCAACTGGCGGCCTCGGGGGTGGCTGACATCGCCATTGCCACGGAAGGGATTGATCTCTATGAGGATCTTGTGGTGATTCCCTGTTATGAATGGAATCACTGCGTGGTGGCGCCGCCGGGCCTGCCCATACTCAAGGAGGACCCCCTGACCCTGGAGAAGATCGCGGAATATCCCATCGTCACCTACGATTTTTCCTTTGCCGGGCGTACCAAGATCAACGAAGCCTTTGAAAGCAAGGGTTTGCGTCCCAATGTCGTGCTGACCGCCTTGGATGCGGACGTGATCAAAACCTATGTGGAACTGGGCCTGGGTATCGGTCTGATGGCCAGGATGGCCTACGATCCCGAGCGGGACAGTAATCTGCGCATGGTGGATGCAAGCCACTTGTTCGAGCCCTGCACCACGCGCATCGGCATCCGCCGCGGCAGCTATCTGCGTGGCTATACCTATGCCTTCATCGAGATGTTCGCGCCCAAGCTGGACCGGCGCAAGGTGGATGAGGCCATAGCGGGCTGACGGCCCCGCTTGCCCCGCGCGCCTGCTTGTTTCATGATGGGGGCAGGAGCGCATCGATCACGCCGGCGCGTGATGGAAACGAGAAACGATCATGCCACTGAGAGCGCCTTGGGAGGTAGTTATGGAAAACCATGCCATCACCCCGGAAGAAGTACCCACCATTCCTGAAGTTTTCCGCGAACGCGTGAAACGCAGCCCGGATGCCGTGGCCTACCGTTACTTTGATGATGGTGGGCAATGGCGGGAGATCACCTGGAGGCAGGTGGCCGACGAGGTGGCGCGCTGGCAGTCCGCCTTTCTCAAGGAAGGGCTGCAGGCGGGAGACAAGGTCGCCCTGATGTTGAGAAATTCACCGTCATGGGTGGTGTTCGACCAGGCCGCCCTTTCCCTGGGACTGGTTACCGTCCCGATTTATATCGACGACCGCCCGGACAATGTCGCCTACATTCTCAACCATGCCGAAGTCAAGTTGCTGGCCGTGCAGGAGCATGAGCAGTGGAAGGCATTGCTGGCGTGTTCCACGCCGTTGCAGTACGTACAACGTATCGTCAGCCTTGAGGCGCCCGGCGAGTCGGACCTCGCGGCCGACGAGCGCCTGGCCGCGGTGGATGGGTGGTTGAAGGAAGCAGACGAGGCGCCGCAGGCGCGGGCATGTCAACCGGAGTCCCTGGCGAGCATCGTCTACACCTCGGGCACCACGGGCCGGCCCAAGGGCGTCATGCTCAGCCACAAGAACTTCCTCTCCAATGCCTGGGCCAGCATACAGTGCGCCCCGGTGGGCAGCGACGACGTGTTTCTGTCCTTCCTGCCCCTGTCCCATACCCTGGAGCGCACGGCCGGCTACCTGCTGCCCCTGATGATCGGCGCCCAGGTGGCCTATGCCCGCTCCGTGCCCCAGCTGGCGGAGGATCTCGTCACCATCAAGCCGACGGTGTTGATTTCGGTGCCGCGAATCTATGAGCGCGTCTATGGCAAGATCAAAGATGGCCTCAAGGAAAAGCCGCCTCTGGCGCAGAAACTGTTCGGCCTGGCGGTGGATGTGGGATGGGCGCGCTTCGAACATGAGCAGGGCCGCGCCCCGTGGTCACCCAAGTTGCTGTTGTGGCCCTTGCTGGACAAGCTGGTGGCCTCCAAGGTGCTGGAAAAACTGGGCGGGCGTCTGCGCATCGCCATCTGCGGCGGCGCGCCCCTGTCGTCCGATGTGGCCAGGCTGTTCATCGGGCTGGGGCTGCCCCTGATACAGGGGTACGGCCTGACGGAATTCAGCCCGGTGATCTCGGTCAATCGCCTGGACGACAACATTCCCTCCAGTATCGGCACGCCTCTGCCAGGTGTCGAGGTGCGTATAGGCGAGGACGACGAGCTGCAGGCCCGCGGCGACAGCGTCATGCTGGGCTACTGGAAGAACGAGGAGGCGACCCGCGAGGTCATCACCGAGGACGGCTGGCTGCGCACCGGCGACAAGGCACGCATCGATCCGGACGGGCACCTCTACATCACGGGGCGCCTCAAGGACATCATCGTCCTGGCCACGGGAGAGAAGGTGCCGCCCGCGGATATGGAAATGGCCATTGCTCTCGACGGCCTCTTCGAACAAGTGGTGGTGATCGGCGAGGGACGCCCCTACCTGAGCGCCCTCGTGGTGCTGAATCCCGAACACTGGGCCGTCCTTGCCCGGGAGATGGGCGTGAATCCCGAAGACCCCGGTTGCCTGTGCGAACACAAGGTCACCAAGGTGGTGCTGGACCGTCTCGCCCGATGCATCAAGGACTTTCCGGGCTATGCGCAGATTCGCAGCGTGACGCTCTACCTGGATCCCTGGACGGTGGAGAACGGATTTCTCACCCCCACCCTGAAAATCAAGCGCTCCCGCGTCATGGAGGCGTGTGCCGAAGACATCGAGGCCATGTATGCGGGACATTAGCAGCACGGGCCTGCCGCCGGGACGGATGCCCCAGATCCGCGTGCCCGCCACCCCCGCGGTGAGCAACAAGGGGGGGAATATTTTCGGCGGCTGGATCATGTCGCAGGTGGACATCGCCGGCAGCATCCCGGCGGAAATGCGCGCCTGCGGCCGTATCGTCACCCGGGCGGTGACGTCCTTCGAATTCAAAAAACCGGTGTTCGTGGGCGACCTGCTGAGTTGCTACGCGGAGATCGTCAGCGAGGGACGCACCTCCATGAGCGTGTTCGTGGAAGTTTATGTGCAACGGGTCAAGGAAGGCGCCATCGAGTGCATCAAGGTGACCGAGGCGACGGTCGTCTATGTGGCCATCGACAGGGAGGGCAGGCCGCGCCCACTCCCCCCGCCCCCGGGATAAACAGCCACAGCCACAGCCACAGATACCTGATTCTGGATTATTTTCTATAATAAATGTAAGGTATGTATAACTTTTTGCGAGGCTGAGGGAGGCCGCCACAATGATGATGCCAATAC
>WGFB01000031.1 GCA_015492435.1 Gammaproteobacteria bacterium
CGTCCTCCCAGTCGTGGTCGTCGCCCGTATTGGTGATGGCCGTGTCCCAGTCGTTGCCCCAGGGGAATTCCAGCCCGTCGGGTCCGCGCGCGGCCTTTTCCCACTCCAGCTCCGTGGGCAGGCGCTTGCCCTTCCAGCGGCAATAGGCATAAGCGTAATACCAGGAAATCCCCGTCACGGGGAAGGGGTCGCGCTTGTATTGTTCCTTCTGCATTTCCACCATGAGCGCCTTGCGGGACATGCTGGTGGTGTCCATGTCGAGCTTGAAGTCATTGGCGGCGATATCGCGCAGGCGCTTCATGTCCATGGTGGCCGCCTCTTCCATGGTGAGGCCGTAGCCGTTGTGCCCCCATTCATAGGGCAGGGCGCGGTCCGTGGCGAGAATGAAAGCCTTGAACTGCTTGTTGCTGACCTCGTAGGCGTCGATCATGAAGGCGGGGAGATAGGCCTTCTGGCGGGGATGCTCATCGAGATAGATGGGGGTGGCAAAGCCATAGCGTTCCCGCAGGCCCTCCGTATCGGTCTTGTTGCTGCCCAGAATGAACTCGCCCGCCGGCACCCGCACCATGGGCATTTCCAGGTTGTAGCCAACGGCATCCTTCCCCGGAATGGGCGGTGTTGTATTGGCGTCCGCCGGGGCCACCGCCTTGAGTGGCCCGGACGAGGGTGCGTTGTCGGTGTTCTTGCTGCAGGCGGCAAGGAGAGAGGCCGCCAGCAATATCAGCAGCGGGATGGGGCGCATGGCGTTTTTCATGTTTGGCAATGGACCTCAGGGATCCTTGGCGCAGCGGAACCCGAAAGTATCGTTCTTGGTTCGCTTGGAAAAGAAGGCGCGGTTGTAGAGGGGCGCGGAAAGGCCGCATTTGTAGAATGAACAATCGAACCACGAGCCACCCTTGAGTGTCTTGTAGCGTTCGCCGTAGTTCTCGGACTCGGTGGTGTTGCCGGGGTAGGCCTTGTACCAGGAGGCGGTCCACTCCCATACATTGCCCGTCATGTCGTATACCCCGTAAGGGCTTACGCCCTCGGCAAATGCCCCGACGGGCGTGGTATCCCCGTCGCGGCCGATGGCCTGCCAGCGCACGGGGGTGTTGGCCTTGTTGACATCGAATTCGTTGCCCCAGGGGAAGATGTTGCCGTCGGGGCCGCGCCCGGCCTTTTCCCACTCCATGTCCGTGGGCAGGCGCTTGCCGGCCCACGCGCAATAATCATTGGCGTCCTTCCAGGAGACGAAGGTGACGGGATGGTCGGCCTTGCCGGGAGGGAAGGTGCGGTTGCGGAAATGGGATGGCGAGCGGCGCCCGGTTTCGTCGATGAAGCGCTTGTACTGCAGGTTGGTGACTTCGTAGATGTCGATGTAATAGTCAGGCAGCTCCATGGTGTGCTGGGGGCCTTCGTCCGGGAGACGGTCATCGGTGCCGCGGATGAAGGGGCCAGCCGGAATCAGGACCATCTCGTTGGGCGCGTCGCCCAGGCGCGACTTCTCGCTGTAGTGGGGATAGCGCATGCCGGCGCCGGGGGGAATGGGTGTGTCGGGGGCAAATGCCGTCAGTTCCGATTCGGCCAGTGAGGGAGCCGGCGTTTTCCTGGCAGGCGCCAGTCCCTTTTTGAGCCTATCCGCTGAATGGCACTGCAGGCAACTGCTGTCCGGCTGCTTCGCCAGGGCCGCGAAATCGACGCCGCTGGTATGGCACTCCTGGCATTTTTCTACTCCGTGGATATGGTCGGCCGGGCGTTGAGGAGCTTTGTCAGCCAGGGCGGCCGGTAACAGGGAGATCCCCAGCGCCACCAAGATCCCGCCCAGGAGGAGCAAAGGTGCTTGCCCGGGCATGAATCTGTAGAATCGGATGGGAGAAAACATCTGAGTACTGCCGGATTCCTGCAAATGTTCGGGTATTATTATTGTAATGTTCAATAAATCCGAAGTTATTCTAAAGGCAATCATTCCATGAGTCTAGCTCCATCAGGGCGGGCATTCCCTGGCCCGGGCCGGAAGGGCATGCCGGCCCCGGGCCTCAACCTTGCTCCGGGCGCGGCGTGCCCCGCCTGAAAATCATCCGTTCGCGGCATCCCGCCTGCATTCCCGCCCTGATGCCGGGCCGGGAGGAATACCGCCTGTATACCGAGGGCGATGATCTCTTTGAAGACATGATGGCGTCCATGGCCAAGGCCAGCCACAGCATCAAGATGGAGAGCTATATTTTCGCGCCGGACGAGATCGGCTGGCAGTTTGCGGAGATGCTTGCGGCCCGCGCCCGGGACGGGATCGAGGTCTTCGTGCATCTTGACGCCGCCGGCTCGCTGTACTGGAGCGCGCCCAGGCTGGGGCGTTACCTGCTCCGTAGGGGGGTCAGGCTGCGCTGGTTCCACCACTGGAACTGGCGCACGCCCCTCAAATACTACAACCGCCGCAATCACCGCAAACTGTTGATCATCGATGGCGAGCAGGTCTACCTGGGCGGTTTCAACATCCATCGCGAGTGTTCACGCAGGATTTACGGCGAGCAACGTTGGCGCGACACCCACGTGCGCCTGTCGGCCGATCTGGCCACTGAGGCAGAAGCCCTGTTCGACGGATTCTGGCGCGGCAGGCGCCAGTGGGTCGCCCATTCCTCCAACAATATCAGTGTGCTCATGCCCAATCACAACCGCACCTGCCGCCAGAATATCCGCTGCCTTTACATGGATATATTCCGGCGGGCGCGGAAGACCCTTTGTGTCACCACTCCCTATTTCGTGCCCGACCACCGCACCCAGCAGGCCATGAAGGACGCCGCCGCGCGCGGCGCCGACGTGCGCCTGCTGGTGCCGCGCAAGAGCGATGTACGGCTGACCCGCTGGGCGGCCCAGGCCGCCTATGCGCCCCTGCTCGAGGCCGGGGTGAGAATCTATGAATATCTGCCGCGGGTGTTACACGCCAAAACGGCGGTCGCCGACGGCGAATGGTGCACCATAGGCACGGCCAATCTGGACTACCGCAGTTTCTTTCTCAATTTCGAAATCAACCTGGTGTCCCGTGAAACCGGGTTGTGCCGTGACCTTCACGAGCTGTTCCACCGTGACCTGGAGGACTCCGTGGAAGTACTCCCCGCGCAATGGGCGCAAAGAAACTGGAGCCAGCGTATACTGGAGAGCATAGGATGGATGGCGCGTCACTGGCTGTGACAAGTAATAGGAGATTATTGCCGGCATGAACACCTTGCGCAGATTTTTTCAGATTGCCTGGGCAATCGGCACCCATATGCTGTGGTGGGGGCTGGTCCGCCTCCGTGTCATCAAGCCGTCCATCAGCCCGGCCAGGCATCTTGCCCGCATGCTGGAGGGGCTTGGCACCACTTTCGTGAAGCTGGGGCAGGGGCTGAGCATGCGCCAGGATTTCCTGCCCGATGAATATGTCCAGGCCCTGCAAAGCCTGCAGGACCGCGTCCAGCCCTTTCCCGCGCCCATCGCCCGCCGGGAGATCGAGGCGGCGCTGGGAGACACCATCGAGAATCTGTTCGCCTCTTTTGAAGACGCGCCCCTGGCGGCGGCATCCATTGCCCAGGTGCACAAGGCCACTCTGCCAGGCGGCCAGAGGGTGATCGTCAAGGTGCGCCGGCCAGGCCTCAAGGATCAGGTTTCCCAGGATATCCGCCTGCTCCGGATCGTGCTGCGCATACTCCTGTTCCTCGCGCCCCAGTTACAGCGCTACGCCCTGCCGGATATCGTGCGTGAAAACGCCCTGACCCTCATGAAGGAAATGGATTTCCGCCAGGAAATGCGCAACATCCAGCGTTTTCAGGAGGCATTCAAGGGCTCGGAAACCATCCACATTCCGGCCGCCATTGAAGCATTATGCAGTGAATCGGTCATGGTGCAGGAGCGCAGCAGCGGCCGTCTGGTCAGCGATCCGGAAGTGCGCGGAGACGGGCCGCGCCTGGCGGTGAACTTTTCCGATGCCTATCTGCATCAGTTCTTCGTCATGGGCTGCATCCATGCCGATCCCCACCCGGGCAATCTGTTCATCATGGACGATGGCCGCATCTGTTTCCACGATTTCGGCATGGTGGGTTTCATCGACATCAATACCCGGCGCAAGCTGGCGGGGTTCTTTCTCGCCCTCATCAACCAGGACAGTGAATGGCTGCTCGATACTTATCTGGATCTGGGTTTTCTGGGCGCCGAAGTGGACCGCGACCAGGTGCAACGGGGGTTGGACGAGCTGCTGCAGGAATATTCCACGCTTCCCATCAAGGACTGGTCGATGGCAACCGCCATGCTCAGCGCCGTGCGCATGGGCTGGGGTTTGCAGTTGCGCCTGCCGTATCATCTGCTGCTGGTCATGCGCGCCTTTCTGTTGATGGAGTCCACCCTGCGCAGCCTGGACCCCCATTTCAATCTCATGGCCTACTGGCAGGACAAGGGGGCCACACTGCTCACCACTGCGCTCAAAGAGCAGGAGGGTGGGCCGTCCACGGCGCGCATAAAATACGAAGCGGCCATCATTGCCCAGGAACTGCCGGGTGTGCTGGCGCGGCTGCTGCGCAGCTCGCGCAATGGGCGCTTCGAGATCCCCCTGCATCACCGCGGCCTGCGCGACTTCGAGCAGCACATGGACCGCAGCAGCAACCGCGTTTCTCTCGCCCTGGTGGCCCTGGGCCTCTACATCGCCGCCTCCCTGGTGGCGCAGAGCGACCTGCAGCCGCAGATGGGCGGCATGCCGGTCATCGCCCTGGGAGGCTATGCCCTGGCGTTGTGGGTCACCCTGCGCCTGTTGCGCGGCATCTCCCGTTCTGGGCGCGTATAGTCTACACTGGCGCATGAAACGGATCGTCCCCTTGCTGGTTGCGGGGGGCTTGATGGCGGTCATGGTGGTGACTCACTTTCTCGCCATCGCCGCGGTGGAAGTGGCCTAGATGCTGTCCATCAAGCGCGGCAGTCTGCTGTTCGGCATCCTGTTTGGCGCCATCCTGTTCCGGGAAAAACAACCCTTCCACCATTTCATCGCCGGCGCACTGATGGTGGCAGGGGTGGCGTTGATCGTTGTCTGAGGGGAGGGGGCTGACAGCGGTTGTTGCGGAAATCCCAGCGGAGTATATTACTGATAGGACAAACATTAGCAAATACATCCATCGACGGGGGGAAGGCCATGTCCAATCAGCTCTATGACATCGATGAAATTCTGGAGACGCTCAAGCAGCAGAGCGACGAGATCAAGCTTCAGCTCCACCTCGCCAAGGCGGAGGTGCGCGACGAATGGCCCGTGCTGGAGAAAAAGCTCGAAGAACTCAAGAACAAGGCCGAGGCCATACGCGAAGAGGCCGGAGAAGCATCGGAAGACGTCCTGGAAGCGGCCAAGCTGGTGGCCGAGGAAGTCAGGAACGGTTTCGAGCGCATACGAAAACTGTTGTGATCTCTGGCCGGTGGATTTCCAGCCAGGCCAGGAAGGGTGATAGGCCATGATGAGCGTCGCGTTGGCCCTGCACCTTCTTGCGGCCGTGATCTGGGTAGGGGGCATGTTCTTCGCCTACATCCTGCTGCGCCCCGTTGCGGCGGCCATGTTCGAGCCACCACGGCGATTGCAACTGTGGTTGAAACTGTTCGACAGGTTTTTTCGCTGGGTATGGGCCGCGGTCATTCTTCTGCCGGTTACGGGGGTCGCCATGGTGATGCGGGTCTTCGGCGGCTTTGGCGGCAGCCCGACCTATATTCACGTCATGACCCTCCTCGGGGTCGTCATGATCGCCATTTTCTGCCTCGTGTTCTTCGGCCACCTGGGAAAACTGCGTGATGCCGTGGTGACGGAGCAATGGCCCGTGGGCGGCGCGCGCCTCGACCGTATCCGCAAACTGATCGGTATCAACCTGATTCTGGGGCTGTTGGTGATCGCGATTGCCGGAGGAGGGCGGTATATCGCCTGATCGACCTTTCCCGGCAGGGGCAATGGCCATTATTACCCGGCGCCGCTTTCCCCCAGCAGCACATCCTTGGCCTGATTGATCTTGGCGGCCAGGTAGGTCGAGCCACCCCGGTCGGGATGAAGCTTCTGCATCAGGCGGCGGTGAGCCGCGATGATCTCCTCGCGCCCGGCGTCGGGCGCAACGCCCAGTATCTCGGCCGCCTCCTCGCGGCTCATGGCCCCGTTACCGGCCGCCGCCCCCGATTGTGAGGAGGCGCCAGCCTGTTCATGCCATTCCTCGCCATGGACACTGTCCAGGTAGGCCTGGATGAGGCGTGCCGACTCAGGATCCGCGGAGCGGCACTCCCGCCACAGGGAAACAAGCTCCTCCCGCGTCATCTCCGACAGCCGATGCCCCTTGAAGCGGCCTTCCAGCACTTCTCCCTCGAGTTCCCCCGTGTCGTGATTCAAGGTCATGCGCACGAAACGGGCCTCGATCTGTGAAGTCCGGCCGGGCGTGGGGCCGCCCTGTCCGGGGCGGGCCACCCGGTACCGCGCCAGCAATTGCTGGATGAGGGGCATAAATCTCAGCAGGGGCAGGAGGCGCCTGCCCAGCGGCAGCAGCGAGGCGAGCAGGGCGAACAGCCAGTGCAGGCGTCCCGTGACGGCCAGCAGCAACAGCAGCCCGATGCCGCCGATCCATAGGGCGCGGCGCAGGATGCGCGCCACTGTCTCGGGAGGTGTGCGCACGAACCAGCGTATCAGCAGATACAGGGCGATAAGAATCGCGGCTGCGATGAGAAAGCGGTAATACAAAACGGCTATTCCTTCAACTGACGGGTGAGCAGGCGCAGGGCCTGCCCCTTGCTCTTGCTGTAGTTCTCCAGGGCGCGGCGGCCGCCCGAGGCGTAGACGGCAACGGCGCCAAGCAGATCACGCAGTTGCTGGGGACTGCGGCTGTCGAAGGCGCAATAGGCGCCCTTGCTGAGGCGGGCGATTTCCGTGAAGGCCTGCCTGGCCACGGGATCGTTGCCTTCCTGGAACACAAAGACGGGAATTCCGAGCAAGCCCAATTGTCCTGCCGGATCGGCGAGCCGGTCGATGTCCTCTTCCATGCAGTCACCCACGTAGACAACGGCATTGACGGCCTTGAGGCGGTTCTCGCGCATGGCGTGGCGCAAGACCTTCTCAATCTGCGTGTGACCGGCCGCGCAGTACACGGACGACATGGCCCGCAGCAGATCAGCGGAGTTCGCGTACCAGGGAAAGGCGTGAAACTCATTGAACCCGCGGAAGTAACATAGCTGGATCTCCAGTCCTCCCAGGGCCGCGGTCTCCGCGAACATTTCGCTCTGAATATGGGAGGCATGATCCCAGGTGGGCTGGCGGCTGGCGGTGGCGTCCATGGCGAAAATGAGCCGTCCCCGCGCGCCCGGCTTCCTGACAGTGGGAGTGGCATGCAGTTTTTCGATGAAAGCGTCTATGTCAGCCTTGGCGGACTTCCCGGCCAGGGGCTTTTTACTCTCGGACATGGTTGTGAACCCTCGGCATACCGACAGGTATATTCTAGCCTATTGGCGCAAGGGCCGCAGGAAGGGAAGGGGGGCAATTCCCCGGTTCAGGCGGGTGGCGGGAGAGGCGCCGGGCGCCTCTCCCGCATTCATGCCGGACTACTTCTTCTTGTCTTTCTTCTTGGATTTGCTCTTCTTCTTGTCCTTCTTCGGCGGGCTCTTCTTGGGCTCGAAACCGGTCACGATGGTCGGCCATCTGCCCTTGCTCTGCCCAATGGTCTTGGACGCATGCCCCTTGGTGTGGAGATAGACGACGATTTCACGATACCGGTTGCCCTTGTAGGTCCATTCCCTGACCGGGCGCACCACGCAGTCCCCGCGCACCTCGCCACATTCCAACTCGGTATCAATGGGCGAATCCAGGGCCTTGGTGATCTGTTTCTTGATCTCCGTCAACTGGTTCTTGTCGAGTTTGAGGTTGCCGAGCCATTCAGGCGTGTTGATGTTGACAGTGGCCGCGGAGGCGGCTGCGGGCAGCAGGGCGAAGGTAAAAAGTAAAATGGTCAATACATGACGAATAGCCTTTATTCGAAGCACTAGATTCCCCCCTTTTATTCTTGTAAATAATCGATTTTACTGTCTTGTCTTTTTTATATACCACTCCATTGATAGTGAATCAAATCGGTCTTGCCCTGCCTGCCGCAATCCGGCACGCGACGGTTGAACACGAAATATATTCTTGGCGGGTTAATAATCTCCATGAAATGTGTGGAAATCCATGAAATCATGTGGAATGTCGCGGAAAACCGCTATACTACCAACAGCTTTCAAACGAGCGACCGCGCCATGACAGAGGTTCCCCCGAGCAAGCCACGAGATGGCAGGCTGGAGCTGATCCGGGGTGATATCACCCGGCTCGACGTCGATGCCATTGTCAATGCCGCCAATGAAACCCTCCTGGGAGGCGGTGGCGTGGATGGCGCCATACACCGCGCCGCCGGCCCCGGATTGCTGGAAGAGTGCAGGACCCTGGGAGGGTGCGGGACCGGCCAGGCCAAGATGACGGCTGGATACGGGCTGCCGGCGCGCCATGTCATCCACACGGTGGGCCCGGTCTGGCGGGGCGGTGACCATGGCGAGCCCGAATTGCTGGCCTCCTGCTACCGCAATTGCCTCCGGTTGGCCGCTTCCCATCACCTGCGCAGCATTGCCTTTCCCGCCATCAGCTGCGGAGCCTATGGCTACCCCGCGCGGCAGGCGGCGGGGATCGCTGTGCGTGAAATCAAAACCTTCCTGGCGCGTGACCGGCAGCTCGAAAGAGTCTGCCTGGTATGTCACGACTCTCAAATCCACGACATATACGCCCATGTACTCCATGAATGACAAGAATATTCACATTTCCCTGACCTGTATTGACTTTCTCGTTCCCAACGCCAGCTCCCTCAAGGCCAAGCGCCGCGTTATCAAGAGCCTGAAGGACAAACTCCGGACGCGCCTCAATGCCTCCGTGGCCGAGATCGGCCACCAGGAGGAATGGCAGCGCGCCGCCATCGGCATCACCATGATCAGCAATGAACGCCAGCACCTGCAGCGTGGCCACAGCGCCATCAACAGGTTGTTCGAGGAGAAGGCGGATATCCAGGTTCTGGATATACACATGGAGTGGTTGTGAAAAGGGCATAAAAAAACCCGGCTGCAAGTTTGGGAGGGAATGGGAGGGAAGGACGCAGCCGGGTTTGGTAGAAAACGTTGTCAGATGATGTTACTGATTATGTCCGTGATTCCTCTGTTGGTGTTGTCACACTGCAAGCAAACGCCCAGTTCAGCTATTTATATTTGGCGCTCTGGTCCTCTCTTCAGGAGAAGAACTCGAGCTCGTTTCTGAGCCGCTTGCGCTCCTGGTAATACTCGATAGCCTTGCGGCGCCTGGCGGCCATGCCGGTCGTGTGTTCCAGTTCATCCAGTTTTTCGGCTTCGGCCAGCACCTGATCCATGGGTGTCAAGTCGTCATTCTCAATTTCGAAAAGATAGTCGTCGTGATATGCGCTGCCCATGATGATACTCCTTCTCGCTATGAGCTTTAGTGATCCCGGTAAGAAATTTCTCCTATCTTTTTGTTTTTGATCAGCCGGACATCCACATCCAGGGATTGCTTCCACAATCGCGCAATTTCCTTCCAATATCTGAGTTTTACGGGATCGTCTGCTATGCTCCGCAGGCTGTTCCCGTCCGGACCATGATCCGGGATTTCGATTCTGACGGCATTCTGTCTCATCTCGCGACTCCAGCATTCTGTTTCGGTTGTCTTGCAACCCGATAGCTACCGCTGTTGTTGCTCTTCCATGCCCCTTGTCAGCGGCGGGTTTTCTCCCACCGCACCTGCTTTTCGTTGTGATACATTATTGCAGAAAACAAAAACAGGTAAATTCCACAAATGGGGTAATTTGAGGGAGAGGCCCGGGGTTGCCTTTGCGGTCCGGGCTGCCGGACAAGGCGCCTCTCTCCACTCCGGGTTACTAGAAGCCCACCAATACAAAATGACAAGGAGACATGCCATGAGTCAGTATCTGAAACCGGTCCTCATCCTGCTTGCCTGCGCTTCACTGTTTTTCCTGCCGGCCGCCCAGGCAGGAGAGGGCAAGCCTCAACATAAGAACGCGGCAGGGCATCACGACAGCAAGGCCAAGCATAAGGGGCATCACTTCTCCCCGCACTGGTCCAAGACACTCAGTGATGAGCAAAGGCTCGGCATTGACCGCCTGCACCTGGAACTGGGGCGGGAACTGGCGGTGCTCAAGGCGAAAGAAGTCTTGAAGGAGAAGGAACTCAATGTGCTGAGCGCCAGCGGGAAAGCCGGTCAGAAGGCGATATATGCCAAGATCGATGAATTGATGGAGGTCAAGAGGGACATCATGCGTCAGCGTCATGATCATCTCGTGGAAATGCGCGAGCTGCTGACGCCCGAACAGCGCCTTTCCTACGATATGGAGGTTCTGGGCCGAAGCGGAGTCAAATGACTTCCGCTGTCCGGGCGCGGCCGGTCCATGGCCGCGCCCGGGTCTTCATGCGCGTGTCAGGGCGCGAACAACGTGCTGGCCACCAGGCCGACGACGGCAACAGTCACAACCACGAGCAACAGGACCCACAACCAGTTTATATCCTTCATGCTTCTACTCCTCCTGATTATTACTAAGGAACCTCTTATCAATTCATGAACCGGCGTCTGGCGGCTGAAATGTCCCGGCTCCGCGTTGAAAAGCTTGGCAATAGCGCGCGATTACCTGCGCTTTCCGCCTTGATCCGGAGCATTTCATCTCGCCATCCATCGTTGCCGGTTTGGTCTTAAAAAAACCTTTCTGTGCCGCGAGCAGGCCCACGCCTTTTCCGCTCCGGAATGAAGCCCGGTCAGCGTATGCCATTAAAACCAGGGTACGAGAAAAAGCGGTTTTCCATGGCTCGTATCCGAATATCATGTATTCTCTCTACATGTCTACTCTCGCAGAATGCGCGCGTACTATCAAGTACCCCTGATCATTGCAAAGAGCAGGCCGGGC
The DNA here is from genome assembly GCA_015492435.1 of Gammaproteobacteria bacterium. Lineage (GTDB taxonomy): Bacteria > Pseudomonadota > Gammaproteobacteria > SZUA-140 > SZUA-140 > SZUA-140. The sequence continues at coordinate 10,944 of WGFB01000031.1, forward strand.
CTCGCTGCCTTCAGCGCAAGACCATGGCCTGCCGCGGCTTTGGGGGTTGCACGTGGCAGGGCATGAGAGGTGTTTCTACAGCTTGTACAAGCCATTGTTTGCAATGGCAGGCAATGTAGTATGCCGGCGCTGATTGAGCTACCATGGCTGGGGAAGGGCAGGCAAATCACACCTTTCCTCCGGGCGCGGCCAGAAGCCCGCGTGACAGATCTGATGGAAAATAAATTCAGGAGGCTCTGATGACGCAGAATTCCGATACCGCTCAGGATGCCTCGACAGCACCTCTCTCGGCCCGGCAACTGAAGGATATTCATGCCTACTGGCGCGCCTGCACCTATCTCGCCGCGGGCATGATCTATCTGCAGGACAACCCCCTGCTGCGCGAGCCGCTGCAGGCGCGGCACATCAAGAACCGCCTGCTGGGGCACTGGGGTTCGAGTCCCGGCCTGGCCTTCATGTATGTCCATATCAACCGCCTGATCGTCGAACAGGATCTCGATGCCATCTTTCTGGCGGGGCCGGGACATGGCGCGCCGGGCGTGCTGGCGCCGGCTTACCTGGAGGGAACCTATTCCGAGATCTATCCCGACAAGAGCCAGGACGAGGAGGGCATGCGCCGTTTCTTCAAACAATTCTCATTCCCAGGCGGCATCGGCAGCCACTGCACGCCGGAGACGCCGGGATCGATTCATGAAGGGGGCGAACTGGGATACAGCCTGTCTCACGCCTTTGGCGCGGCCTTCGACAATCCCGGCCTGCTGGTGGCTGTGGCCGTCGGCGATGGCGAGGCGGAGACGGGGCCCCTCGCCACCTCCTGGCATTCCAGCAAGTTCCTGAACCCCATCCGCGACGGCGCTGTACTGCCCATCCTGCACCTCAACGGCTATAAGATCGACAACCCCACCTTGTTGTCGCGCATCCCCCAGGAGGAACTGGAAGCGCTCTTGCGGGGCTATGGCTGGCAACCGCATTTCGTGACGGGCGAGGATCCCCTGGTTCTGCATCAGGCCATGGCGGCCACCCTGGACGCGGTGCTGGGACGCATTCGCGGCATCCAGGAAGAGGCCCGCAAGGGCGGCAAGGCGACGCGCCGCCACTGGCCCATGATCGTCCTGCGCACCCCCAAGGGGTGGACGGGCCCCAAGGAGGTCGATGGGCACAGGGTGGAGGGGTTCTGGCGCGCCCACCAGGTGCCCCTCAAGGAAATCCACGAGCACCCGGCTCACCTGGGGCAACTGGAGGCATGGCTGAAAGGCTATCATCCGGAAGAACTGTTCGACGGCGAGGGGCGCCTGATTCCCGAGTTGAGGGCCCTGGCGCCCAAGGGGGAGCGGCGCATGAGCGCCAACCCCCACGCCAACGGCGGCCTGTTGCGCAAGGCCCTGCGCATGCCCGACTTCCGCCAGTACGCGGTGGGCGTGCCGTCACCGGCGGGCATGGAGATGGAGAACACGCCCCCACTGGGTGAATTCCTGCGCGACATCATGGCGCGCAATCCGGACAACTTCCGGGTGTTCGGCCCCGACGAGACCCGCTCCAACAAGCTGCAGGCCGTCTTCGAGGCGAGCAAGAAACTGTGGCTGTGCGACTATCTGCCCGAGGATGCCGACGGCGGCGAACTGTCACCCGGCGGGCGGGTGCTGGAAATGCTCTCGGAGCATACCCTCGAAGGCTGGCTGGAGGGCTACCTGTTGAGCGGGCGCCACGGCTTCTTCGCCACCTACGAGGCCTTCGTCCACGTGGTCGACTCCATGTTCAACCAGCACGCCAAGTGGCTGGCCATGTGCGAGGAGATCCCCTGGCGCGCGCCGGTCTCCTCCCTCAATCTGCTCATCACCTCCACCGTATGGCGCCAGGACCACAACGGCTTCACTCACCAGGACCCGGGTTTTCTCGATGTGGTGGTCAACAAGAATCCCGAGGTGACGCGCATCTACCTGCCCCCCGACGCCAATACCCTGCTGTCCGTGGCGGACCACTGCCTGCGCAGCAGCAACAATATCAACGTCATCGTCGCCGACAAGCAGAAACACCTGCAATACCTCGACATGGACGCCGCCATCAAGCACTGCACCAAGGGCATCGGCATCTGGGAATGGGCCAGCAACGACCAGGGCAGTGTGCCGGACGTGGTCATGGCGGGCTGCGGAGACATTCCCACCCAGGAGGCGCTGGCGGCCACGGCCCTGTTGCGCGAGCACTTCGACGACCTCAAGATCCGCTTCATCAACGTGGTGGACCTGTTCCGCATGCAGTCCTGCACCGAGCACCCCCACGGCCTGCACGACAGGGACTTCGACAGTCTGTTCACCGTGGACCGGCCCATCATCTTCAACTTCCACGGCTATCCCTGGCTCATTCACCGCCTCGCCTACCGCCGCACCAACCACAGGAATCTCCACGTGCGGGGCTACAAGGAGAAGGGCAGCATCAACACCCCGCTGGAACTGGCCATCAACAACGAGACCGACCGCTTCAGCCTCGCCATCGATGTCATCAACCGCGTGCCGCGCCTGCAGGTGGCCGGCGCCCATGTCAAGGAAAAGCTGCGCGACATGCAGATCGAGTGCCGCGCCTACGCCCACGAATACGGCATCGACAAGCCTGAAATCCGGAACTGGACCTGGCCCTACCAATCCCCTTGATGATTAGATTGTGAGAGGTACAAGACAGGAGGTACAAGATACAAGTTACAAGGTACAAAAAGCTTCTTTCCCTTGTACCTTGCACCTTGTATCTTAGTCTGGATCAATACAGGCCATTGTCTGGCGCGCGATCTCCTGTTCCTCATTCGAGGGGATGAGCAGCAGGCCGACGGGTGAGTCGTCTCGGTGGAAGGTGAAGGCGCCCCGGCCCGCCCGGTTGCGTTCCTCGTCCAGAAGCATGCCCAGGGACTCCAGCCCCCGGCAACACTGCTGGCGCACCCGCGCGGCATTTTCACCGACGCCACCTGTGAACACCACCGCGTCCACCCGGCCCAGGACGGCGTAATAGGCGCCGATGTATTTCCGGATGCGGTAGCAGTACATGTCCAGGGCCAGGCGGGCGGCCTCATCGCCATCGTCCGCCCGCCGCATCACCTCGCGCATGTCGTTGGTGCCGCATATCCCCTTGAGTCCGCTCTCCCGGTTGAGCAGGGCATCGACGGCCTCACGGTCCATGCCGGCCTCGCGTTCGAGGTAAAGGGGGACGGAGGGGTCCAGGTCGCCGCAGCGGGTGCCCATCACCAGTCCCTCCAGGGGCGTCATGCCCATGGAGGTATCCACGCAACGGCCGCCCTCGATGGCCGCGGCGCTGGCGCCGTTGCCCAGGTGCAGGGTGATGAGATTGAGCGTGTCCAGCGGCCTGCCGAGCAGGGTTGCGGCCTCCCTGGACACCCACGCATGGGAGATGCCGTGGAAGCCGTAACGGCGCACGCCATGCCGGCGATAGCAGGACTCCGGCAGGGCATAGCGGCTGGCATGCCCGGGCATGGTGTGATGAAAGGCCGTGTCGAATACGGCGACCTGGGGCACTCTGGGCGCTTCCTGCATCGCCACCTCGATCCCCAGCAGGCAGGCCGGGTTATGCAGGGGCGCCAGGGGAATAGTGGCGCGGATTCTCCGCAAAACGGCATCATCAATAAGGGTTGCCTCATGGAATGTGGCGCCACCATGGACCACGCGGTGGCCGATGGCATACAGAGTGTCCAGAGAGGCGCCCACGCTGCTTTCCCTCAGATCGGTTGCTATCAGCGCCAGGCCCGCGCGATGGTCCGCAACAGGAAGGGGATGGAGAACTCCGGCCGCCTCTCCCTTGCCTTGGGAGTGGCTGAAAAACCATGTCTCAGCTTCCCCGATTCCCTCGATGGCGCCACGGGCCAGCTCCTCGAATGGCGTTACGGAAAACAGGCCATATTTGATGGAGGAGCTGCCGGAATTGATCACCAGCACGTGGCTCATGGCGCGGTCCAGGATGGCGGCAGGGCGCGGAAAGCATGAGAACCGGCAGGCGCGGCATATTTTGCCTCCAGGGGCCTATGGGCGATATGAAGAGGCACTTGTATAATGTCGATGCCCGGCCATTGCCACCATGCCGGGAATCATAGCCTGGTTGAGGAAAGGAAGCCGGTTCCCGGCCTTTTCTTTGACATTTCCGTCAATTTCAAGCATACCATGCGCCGTGGAATGAAATGGCGCTCCCTAGGGGACTCGAACCCCTGTTACCGCCGTGAGAGGGCGGTGTCCTAGGCCGCTAGACGAAGGGAGCGGAGAATATCTGCCGGAAGTGGAGATTCCGCAAGCCGAAACAAATATTTTCGGCTATTATACGGCGGTCACGCGAATCTACAAGTCAGGCATGTAAATAGATTTCGAAAGGTAGGGTATTATCAGTAACGCCAAGATCATCCCGCGTCCCGAGCACGTCATTTCGCGCACCGGGATCAGTGAAAATGCGCTGAAAGTCCTGTACCGCCTGAAGAATGCGGGCTACCAGGCCTACCTGGTCGGTGGCTGCGTGCGCGACATGCTCCTGGGCCGCGAACCCAAGGACTTCGACGTCTGCACCGACGCCACCCCGGAGGAGGTCGCGAAGCTGTTCCGCAACTGCCGCCTCATCGGGCGGCGCTTCCGCCTCGCCCACGTCCACTTCGGGCGCGAGATCATCGAGGTGGCCACGTTCCGCGCCCAGCATACGGGCGAGGAAGAGGGCGGTGTGATCGAGAACGGCATGATCCTGCGGGACAATGTCTACGGCACCGTCGAGGAGGATGCCGTGCGCCGGGATTTCACCATCAACGCCCTCTACTACAATATCAACGACTTCTCGGTGGCGGACTATGCCGGCGGCATGGAAGACCTCAAGGCGGGCGTGCTGCGGCTCATCGGCGAGCCCGAGGTGCGCTTTCGCGAGGATCCCGTGCGCATGCTCAGGGCCGTGCGCTTCGCCGCCAAGCTGGGCTTCCGTATTTCCCCCGACGCGGAAGCGGCCATATTCAGGCTGGGTGGCCTGCTGCGGGATATCCCCCCGGCGCGTCTGTTCGAGGAAGTGCTGAAGCTGTTTCTCAACACCTATGCCATGCAGGCCTATGAGCTGCTGCGCCATTACGACCTGTTCAAATACCTGTTTCCCGCCACCGACGCCTGCCTGGCCGAAGAGGAGGAGGGCTATCCCCACATGTTCGTGGTGCGGGCCCTGGAGAACACCGAGGCCCGCGTCGCCGAGAACAAGCCGGTGACGCCCGCCTTCCTCATCGCCGCCCTGCTGTGGGAGCCCGTGCGCTCCGCCGCCCATGCCCTGATGGCGGAGGGCATGACGGAGGCCCAGGCCATTCAGGCGGCCGGGCGCGACGCCCTGGAGGCGCAGGCCAGGTATATTGTCCTGCCGCGCCGCTTCACCACCCAATCGCGGGAGATCTGGCAGCTTCAGCCGCGCCTCATGCGGACCGGCGCCAGGCGCTCCCTGCGCCTGCTGCAGCACCCGCGTTTCCGCGCCGCCTATGACTTCCTCCTGTTGCGCGCCAGCGCCGGCGAGGAGGTGCAGGAACAGTGCGACTGGTGGACCCGCGTCCAGGAGGCCGAAGAAGCAGAGCAGCAGGCCCTGTGCCAGACCGCCCGGGAGCCGGGAAAGAAACGCCGCCCGCGCCGGCGCCGGCGCAGGAAAAAGGCATCGGGCCCGGAAACATCATGACCAGGGAGCACGCGGGGGCGCGCGCCTGCATCGCCCTGGGCAGCAATCTCGGCGACCCCGTACGGCAGGTCAGGGAGGCGGCGCACACGCTGGACGCCCTGCCTGCCAGCCGGCGGCTTGCCATGTCGTCTCTCTATGTCAGCGCCCCACTGGGCGGCATGGCGCAGCCCGACTATATCAATGCCGTGGCCATCCTCCGCACCCATCTGCCGCCCCTGAAGCTGCTGCGCTGCCTCCAGGAGATCGAGACGCGGCAGGGGAGGGTGCGCTCCGGCAGGCGCTGGGAAGCGCGCACCCTGGACCTGGACCTGCTGCTCTATGATGACCTGCGCCTGCGGGATACAGAGCTGACCCTGCCCCATCCGGGACTGGCGCAACGCAATTTTGTCCTATACCCTCTCTTTGAGATAGCGCCCGACCTGGACATTCCCGGCGTGGGGGCGCTGCGTGAACTGGTGAGCAAGAGCGGCATGGAGGGGCTGCGGCGCATGGTACACACACATGAAACACAAGCATCCTGATTTCATCGTCGTGGAGGGCCCTATCGGGGTGGGCAAGACCAGCCTCGCCCGGCGCTTCGCCGAGACCTTCGGCACCGAGCTGCTCCTGGAAGGCGCCGACGAGAACCCCTTCCTGGAGCGTTTCTACAAGAGCCCCAGGGAGGCCGCCTTGCAGACCCAGCTTTTCTTTCTTTTCCAGCGCGCCCGCCAGATGCAGATGCTGCGCCAGGGGGACATCTTCAGGCCCGTGCGTGTCGCGGACTTTCTCATGGAGAAAGATCGCCTGTTCGCCAGGCTCACACTGGACGACGATGAGCTGCGCCTCTACGAGGAGATCTACAGCCACCTGACCATCGATGCCCCCGTGCCTGATCTCGTCGTCTATCTGCAGGCTCCCGTGGAGGTCCTGGCGGAGCGCATCCGCCAGCGCAATATTGCCCATGAGCAATACATGGGCAGGGAATACCTGCAAAAGGTGGTGGACGCCTACGCCTCCCTGTTCCACTATTACAACTCGGCGCCGCTGCTCATCGTCAACGCGGCGGAGATCGATCCCATCAACAATGAGCGGGACTACCTGAGTCTGTTGGACAAGGTCTGCACGATCACCAGCGGGCGTCACTACTACAATCCGCTGCCATTGAACTTGCCGATGGAGGCCCGAAAATCATGAGCATGAACGAAAACGGCAAGTCAGCCTCTCCCGTGACCCTGGCCTCCATCCGGGAAATGAAGGCGCGGGGCGAGAAATTCACCTGCCTCACGGCCTATGACGCCACTTTCGCGCGGATATTCGACGCGGCAGGCGTGGAAGTGCTGCTGGTGGGCGACTCCCTCGGCATGGTGATCCAGGGGCGGGAGACCACCCTGCCTGTCACCCTTGATGAAATGATCTATCACACGGCCTGTGTCAGCCGCGCCCGCAAGCGTGCGCTGATCATGGCCGACATGCCCTTTATGAGCGATGCCCGGCCCCACGAAGCCTTGCGCAACGCGGCGCGCCTGATGGCGGAAGGAGGCGCGCACATGGTCAAGATCGAGGGCGGCGCGGTGATGGCCGAGACCATCCAGCGGCTGGACGCGCGGGGCATTCCGGTGTGCGCCCATCTCGGCCTGCTGCCCCAGTCCGTGCACAAGATCGGGGGGTACCGCGTCCAGGGGCGGGACGGCCCCTCGGCGCGGCGCATCCTGGAAGACGCGGCCACACTCACCGCGGCCGGCGCCGACATGCTGTTGCTGGAGTGCGTGCCCGCCACCCTGGCCGACGAGATCGTGGCCTCGGTGAAGGTGCCGGTCATCGGCATCGGCGCCAGCGCCGCCTGCGACGCCCAGGTGCTGGTCTGTTACGACATGCTGGGCCTGACGCCGGGGCCGCGCCCGCGCTTCTGCGAGAATTTCCTGGCGGGCAGGGACACCATCCAGGCCGCCGTGCAAGACTATGTGCGGGCGGTCAAGACAGGGCGCTTTCCCGCATCCGAACACCTCTACACCTGATGGATACCGAACACGCCATTCCGGCCCTGCGCGCAAGGATCGTGGACTGGCGCGCCCGCGGCCAGCGCATCGCCCTGGTGCCCACCATGGGCAATCTCCACGCTGGCCATCTCAGCCTGGTGGAAGCTGCCCAGGCCCGGGCGGAGCGGGTGGTGGTGAGTATTTTCGTCAACCCCATGCAGTTTAATGACAAACAGGATTTTGCGTCATATCCCCGCACACTGGAAGATGACCGCCGCAAATTAGAGGATATTCCGGTGGACCTCCTGTTTTTGCCGGAACAGGCGGCCCTTTATCCCCGCGGGCTGGAATCCTCTACCCGCGTCACGGTGCCAGGGCTTTCCGACATCCTGTGCGGGGCATTCAGGCCCGGGCACTTTGCGGGTGTCACCACCGTGGTATGCATGCTCCTCAATATTGTTCAGCCCGACCTGGCCGTGTTCGGGGAAAAGGATTTCCAGCAATTGCTGCTCATCAGGCGCATGGCGCATGATTTGCACCTCCCGGTTGAAATCGTCGGAATGCCCACCCGCCGCGAGGAGGACGGCCTCGCCATGAGTTCCCGCAATCACTATTTGACGCCGGAGGAGCGCCGCCGGGCGCCGGCCTTGTTTCAGATGCTGAGCCGCGCCAGGGAAACCATTCTCCAGCATTCCGGCGCGTGTGATTTCAGGGATCTGGAGGCAGACGCCATGGAACGGCTGCGAGACCGCGGCCTGCGGCCGGAATATTTCAGCGTGCGCCGCGCGGCGGATCTGGCGCTCGCCGGGCCGGAAGACAAGGATCTGGTGGTGCTGGCGGCCGCCTGGCTGGGCAGCGCGCGGCTGATCGATAATGTACGGGTGCAAGGTTGACCCGTCGCCCACCCCTAAGAGATCGCATGGTTGTTAATTCATATAAATCAGATAATAACAAGAATAATATAATTTATATTATGAAGATATTGCCGCTCCCTTGCCAAAGCTGCATTTCGGTTCGAAAATAAGTGATTTGCGCCTGATATTAGTGATAAAATTGCTGCCGGCAGGGGCGCCTGACCTGCCGCGTGAATTCAACACTAGGGACGAACAGTAAAGACTATGAATCGTGTCATGCTGAAATCCAAATTGCACCGCGCCCGTGTGACGCAGGTGGAGCTTGAGTACGAGGGCTCCTGTGCAATCGATGAGGATCTGCTGGACGCCGCGGACATCCGCGAGTACGAGCAGATTCACATCTACAACATCGACAACGGCGAGCGCTTCGTGACCTATGCCATCCGCGCGGAAAGGGGATCGGGCACGATTTCCGTCAACGGGGCCGCCGCCCACAAGGCCACGCAGGGCGACCGCGTCATCATCTGCACCTATTCATCACTCAGCCAGCAGGAGCAGGGCCAGTTCAGTCCCAAGCTGGTCTACCTGGATGGCGACAACAAAATCACCCACACCCGCAACAGCATCCCATTGCAGGTCGCCTGAGAGCGGCTCCAGGACCCGCCGGCCTCAATGAGGCGACCGCTTGCGGGCCGCCATGGCAAAACAATCCTCGCGCCAGATGCACCCCGTCTGATCGCACACCCCATCGCTGGCGGTGGCGAAACAGTCGAAATTGCCCTCGGCGATCTGGATGGTCTTGATCAAGTGCTCCTTGTCCAGCTTGCCCGGCTTCACCCCATGGGCGCGGGCGATATTGCGGATTTCCTGTAGATTCATGATGGTGTCCTCCCTGGAGAGCCGTCCGGGGCGGGATCGCCCGGGGACGGTCATGCAGATCCTCATTATATGCCTCCGCGGCGAGGTTTTCTAACCTCAAACCATGGGTTCAGGCCAAGGCCTCCGACACGCATGCCAGGGCCCGTTCCATGCGCGCGCGGGAGGTATAGAAGTGCGGCGAGAAGCGGACCGCCCCGGCGCGCAGGGCGCAGACAATGCCGTGTTGCAGCAGGTGCCGGTGCAGCCGCGCGGCGGGCACCGTATCGTGCCTGAAGGCCACGATGCCGGATTGCCGCCCGGCCGCCGCGTCCGAGACCAGGGTGATCCCGGGCAGGGCGCTCAACCCGGCCGCCAGCCAGGCGCTGTTGTCCAGGACACACCGGGAAACCTCATCCATGCCGCATTCCAGCAGCAGGGACAGGCTGGCGCTCAGACCGTGGATGCCCAACATGTTGGGGCTGCCGCACTCATAGCGCCGCGCGCTCGCGGCCACTTCCCAGGTCTCGCGGTCGTAGTCCCCGGCATGCTCCACCATGTGCCAGCCGAATTGCGTGGGCCGCAGGCCCTCGCGCGCGGCGGCGCGCACGTAGAAGACGGCGAGGCCCTCGGGGGCCAGCAGCCATTTGTGGCCGTCGGCCACCACGAAATCGGCATGGACGGCCTGCACGTCCAGGGGCAGGGCGCCCAGGCTCTGGATGGCGTCGATGCAGAAGAGCAGGCCATGGTCGTGGCAGAACGCCCCGATGCGCGCCAGGTCCATGCGCAGGCCCGTGGCGTATTGCACGGAACTGATGGCGATCATGCGCGTATGCCCGTCCACCAGGGCGAAGAGGGCGTCTTCCGGGCTCCCGGGTCCGGCGAGACCGGCCTGGCGCAGGGTCACGCCCCGCGCTTCCAGGGCCTCCCACACGATGCGGTTGGAGGGGAATTCCTGGTCGCTGCTGACGATGTTGTCGCCCGCGCGCCAGTCCAGGCCGGCGGCCACCATGGACAGGCCTTCGGAAGTATTTTTCACCAGGGCGATATCGTCCGTGGAAGGGGCGTTGAGCAGCGCCCGCAACTGTTTCCTCAGCAGGATCTCCTTCTCCATCCAGAGTGGATAGTCCACCGGGCCGTGGACGACGTTCTCGGTGGCGAAATCCGCGATGGCCCGGCCCGTGCGCGCCGGCCACGGCGATACGCCCGCGTGGTTGAGATGAATGATGCCTTCCTGTTGGGGAAATTCCCTGGCGATGATTTCACTGGAGATCATGGTAGACACAAGATACAAGTTACAAGGTACAAGATACAAGGTGCCAAAAGCTTCTTCCCCTTGTACCTTGTATCTTGTACCTTGTAACTTTTCTGTGATCATCATGTCTGTCCCCCTGTCCCCTGAAGACCTTCATATCCCGTGCCCGGTGCTGGGCGTCTGCGGTTTCAGCGGCGCCGGCAAGACCACCCTGCTGGAGCGGGTGCTGCCAGAGCTGGCGAAGCGGGGCTTGCGTGTCGCGGTGGTCAAGCACGATGCCCATGGCATCCAGGTGGACCGGCCGGGCAAGGACAGCGACCGACTGTTCACCGCCGGCGCCGACGTCCTGCTGCAGGGGCCGGATGAGGCCCTGCTGCGCACGCGGCGGGAATACGGAGGCGATCTGGCCGCGGCCCTGGCCCTGCTGTCGCCCCATCATGACCTCATTCTCGTGGAGGGCCACAAGGACAGCCCGTGCGGCAAGATCTGGCTGCGGGACCGGGCGGGGCGCCCCGCGCCCGGAACCGTGCGGGGCGTGGTGGACAGCTATGATTTCGGCGGGGACCGCGCCGCGCGCCTGCTGGATTTCCTGGCGGAGTGGCTGCCCCGCCAATGGCGCCGCCCGCCGGTCCTCGGCTGCGTGCTCATCGGCGGGCGGAGCCGCCGCATGGGACGGCCCAAGCACCTGCTCCGGCGTGATGGCGCGACGTGGCTGGAACGCACGGTGGCCCTGCTGGGCGCCCACTGTGAATCCGTCGTCATCAGCGGCGCGGGCGAGGTGCCGGATGCCGTGGGGCATTGCCCGCGCCTTCCCGATGCGCCCGCGCTGCAAGGCCCCCTGGCCGGCCTGCTCGCCTGCCTGCGCTGGGCGCCCCACGCCTCCTGGCTGGTGTGCGCCTGCGACCTGCCGGAACTGTCCCGGCCGGCCCTGGCATGGCTGCTGGAGCAACGCCGCCCCGGCGCGTGGGCCGTCCTGCCGCGCCGTCACGCGGACGCGCCCGCCGAGCCCCTGTTCGCCCTCTACGACTTCCGCGCCCGGCCCCTGTTGGAGGCCCAGGCCGCCCGGGGCAACATGGCGCCGCGCGCCATCGCCGCCCACGGCAAGGTCCTCACGCCCGTCGTGCCGCCTGCCTTGGCGGCGGCATGGCGCAACGTGAACACCCCCGCCGACAACGTGGAAACATAGGGGAAAGCAAGACTCAGACGATCACGGTGATGTCGATGTCGCCCTTTCGGCGCAGCACCTTGATGCCCACGTCCTGGGGATGGCGGCGCAGTCTCAGGTCCACTTCACCCTCGCCCAGCCTCAGGTTGCGTATGGTCACCTCGTCGAGAAAATCCGGGAGCTGGGGATACTGGAAACAGATGCGCGCGGCGGCGGGATCGAAGGACAGACCGAGGATGGTCTGCAGCAGGTAGAAAATGGTGGCGCTGGCCCAGGCCTGGGGCGAGCAGGCCACGGGGTAGAGGGTGGGGCCGCGCCCGCTGCGGCGCGCGAAGCCGCAGAACAGTTCCGGCAGGCGGTTCAGCTCCATGAAAATGCTGGCGTTGAAAAGCCCCGTGAGTATCTTCATGGCGTGGTCCTTGTAGCCGTAGCGGGCCAGGCCCATGGCGATGAGGGCGTTGTCGTGGGGCCAGATGGAGCCGTTGTGATAGGACATGGGGTTGTAGCGCGGCTCCGAGGTGGCGATGGTGCGCACGCCCCAGCCGGAGAAGGCAGCGTCGCTCAACAGGGTGTCGGCCAGGCGCCGGGCGTGGTGCTTGTCGGCGATGCCGCTGAACAGGGCGTGTCCGGCGTTGGAGGCGCGCACCCGGCAGGGGCGCTTGCCGCCATCCAGGGCGATGGCGTAGGTGGCGATGTCCTCGCACCAGAACCGCCGGTTGAACTGCTCCCGCAGGGTGGCCGCCTCGCTGCACAGGCGCGCGGCCCGGTCGTGTTCCCCCAGCATGGCCGCCAGGTCGGCGGCCAGCAGCCTGGCCTGGTAGACATAGCCCTGCACCTCGCACAGGGCGATGGGGCCGCTGGCGGGCGCGCCATCCCCGTGGAAAATGGAATCGTTGGAGTCCTTCCATCCCTGGTGCACCAGCCCCTTGTCGGAATGGCGCTGGTATTCGACGAAGCCGTCTCCGTCCACGTCGCCATGGCGGTCGATCCACTCCAGCGCCGCCAGGATATTGGGCCAGATACCCTCGATGAAGGCGCGGTCGCCCGTGCGCCGGTAATATTCCCCGGCCAGCACGATAAACAGGGGGGTGGCGTCCACGGTGCCGTAATAGAGCCCGAAGGGGATCTCGCCCAGGGCGGCCAGCTCCCCCTTGCGGGTCTCGTGCATGATCTTGCCGGGCTCGGCTTCCTGCGCCGGGTTTTCCTCCGAGGCCTGGGTGGCGGCGAGAAAGGCGAGCACGCCGCGGGTGAGTTCGGGATAGAACCACAGCGTCTGCAGGGCGGTGATGATGCCGTCGCGCCCGAAGGGGGTGCTGAACCAGGGGACGCCGGCGAAGGGATAGGGGCCGTGCCGCAGCTCGCTGGTGAGCATGTGCAGATCGGCCGCGGAACGGTTGAGCCAGTTGTTGAACTGCTCGTTGGAGGAGAAGACCTCGCTGCAGCGGGCCTCCACCTTGCGCAGGGCGGCGGTAGTTTCCCCGATCACCTCGTCGTAGTGGCGCGCCGCGTATTCCGTTTCGCCCTCCAGGCAATCCACGGTGAGATAGAGATCGCTGCGTCCCCGCGGCGGCAGGGTGAGGCGGAAACGCGCGCGGCTGTCCGTCAATTCATGAGGGGGCGCGCTGAAGACGAGGCGCGTGCGGCGCCTCACCCCGTCGAGGCCTTCGTAGGCCAGTTCCACCCGGTCCTGGCCAATGACGGGGGGCAGCATGCTGCCGCGCCGGGGGCGCTTGAAGCCGCGCACCTCGAAGATGTCCGCATAGTCGGCGTCGAACTCGAAGCCCAGGGTCAGCGCCACGGGTTCGTCGGCATAGCTGGTGAGGCGCACATGTTCATAGTAGCGCCCGTCGCGCAGCACCTTGGCGCGGAAAATGTGCAGGGTGTCGTTGGCCACCATCTCCCGTCCCGCCTCGTAGAGGTCGGGATTGGTCAGGTCCACTTCGAAAACCGTGTTGTCCTCCTTCACCGTGGAGTTGAGCAGAATGGAGTGACGCTCGTTGACCAACAGCTCGAGATGCGAGAGATAACGCGTGCCCTGGTGATAGAGCCCCTGCTCGCCGATGCTGATGCGCTGGATGTCGCCGTAGCGGTTGAAGAGGGCGAAGGTCTCGCCCTGCTTGAGCACGCGCGTGCGGTTGTCGGCGTGGGAGGAGGAGGCCGACACATACCAGCGGTCATCGACTTTTATGACGTCATCCATAAGGCGCTCAAACCGCGCGCGGGAGGGGCTCCCGTTCGTGGATCATATTATGGTAGACCTTCACGTAGTCCCGCGCCATGCGCGAGGCCGAGAACCGCCTTTCGAAGGTCTCGCGGCAGGTTTGGCGGCCGATGGCGTCCAGCCTCTCCACGGCCCGGACGGCGCCATCGATGTCATGGACCATATAGCCCGTCTTCCCTTCGTCGATCACCTCGGGCACGGCGCCGTGGCCATAGGCGATCACCGGCGTCCCGCAGGCCATGGCCTCGATCATCACCAGCCCGAAGGGCTCCGGCCAGTCGATGGGTAGCAGCAGGGCGCGGGCCCCGCCGAGGAAGGCGTCCTTTTCCCGCTCGTCGATTTCCCCGATGAACTCGATGAGGGGATCCCGCAACAGGGGCTTGATGCGCTCGTTGAAGTACTGTTCGTCCACCTTGTCCACCTTGGCCGCGATGCGCAGGGGAATCCCGGCGCGGCGCGCGATCTCGATGGCGCGGTCGGCGCGCTTCTCGGGCGAGATGCGCCCCAGGAAGGCCAGATACTGGCCGGGCCGGGGCTGGAAGGTGAAATGGCTCTCCGGAACGCCGTTGTAGACCGTCGCCTGCCAGTTGGCCTGGGGCAGGGGCCTGCGCTGGCTGTTGGAGATGGAAATCACGGGAATATCACGGTACTCGTCGAACAACGGCGCCAGATCGGGCAGGTCCAGCCTGCCATGCAGGGTGGTGACGGAGGGGCGCTCCATCCTGCGCGTGAGGGGGAAGTGCAGGGTATCGAGATGAAAATGGATAATGTCGAAATCGGATGCGCGCTTGCAGACCGCTTCGACCATGAGAATGGTGTGAATCTCCGGACTGTCGTGCACCTTGCTGAGGCGCAGGGCCTCCGGCACGATGGGCACCAGCTCGGCACTTGTCTGGGAGTCGCCGCTGGCGAACAGGGTCACGTCGTGGCCCTGCCGGACGAGTTCTTCGGTCAGATAGGAAACCACCCGCTCGGAGCCGCCATACAACTTGGGCGGCACGCTTTCCACCAGCGGAGAGACTTGAGCAATCTTCATAAGAACCTCCTGTAACC
>WGFB01000032.1 GCA_015492435.1 Gammaproteobacteria bacterium
AGCTTAACCTGACGGCCGGTCTCCAGCGCCCGCCGGATTTCCTCGAAAAACATTTCGACCAGTTCCTTGGCCTCGCGCTTGTTGAGGCCCAGTTCTTCGAACAGACGTTCGGCCATGTCGGCTTTAGTCAGTGCCATGATCAATCTCTCAATGTGGCGTTGAATTCCAGTTTAAGTTTCTCGAGTATGCGCGCCAGTGCCTGCTCGCATTCCTCATCTGTAAGTGTTCTAGAAGAATCCTGTAAAATCAAGCTTAAAGCCAAACTTTTTCGACCATTTTCTACGCCCGGACCGTGATAGACGTCAAAGATCGCCGCATCCGCCAGGCTGTCGGGCGCGGCCTCGCGAATGGCGGTCAGCACGGCCGCGGCCTGCACCGATTCATCCACCACCAGGGCGAGATCCCGCCGGATGGAGGGATAACGCGACAAGGGCTCGAAACGCGGGATGCGGGCGTGGCTCAGGGCCGCCACATCCAGTTCGAACACGTATACGTTATCGGTAAGCTGGTGGTATTTCTGTAATGCCGGATGCAGTGCGCCCAACCATCCAATGACCTTGTTATCTATTTGAATCGCGGCCGATTGTCCCGGGTGCAACGCGGCATGTTCCACAGGCTTAAAGATAAAGTCTTCGGCGCGGTTCGTCAAACCCAACAGGGCCTCCACGTCGGATTTCATGTCATAAAAATCAACGGGTTCGGATTTCACGCCCCACTGGGCCGGAAGCCGGCTGCCGGAAATAAGGCCGGAAATTGTCAAAATCTGTTGTATTTCATTATCTTGCTTAACAAACCTAAGACCGGACTCGAAGATGCGCACCCGGGGCTGCTGGCGGTTGAGGTTGTACTTGAGGGTTTCGATGAGACCGGTTAGCAGGGTGGTGCGCATCACCGACATGTCCGCCGAGAGGGGGTTGGCCAGGGGCACGGCCTCGCGGTCCGGGGCCACCCGGGCCTGCTGTTGCGGATCCACGAAGCTGTAGGTGATGACTTCGTGGTAGTCACGGTCCACCAGCAGGTCGTGCAGGGCGTAGAGCGGCAGGCAGGATTCCGGCTGCGGATGCATGAGCAGCCGGGCATGGCTGTCCTCGCTGGGCAGCGTGTCGTAACCGTGGATGCGTCCCACCTCCTCCACCAGGTCGGCCTCGATGCCGATATCGAAGCGGAAACGCGGCGCCACCACTTCCCAGCCATCCGCAGTGGGCGTGACTGTCATGCCCAGGCGCTGAAGGATGTCAGTCACCTCGTCGGCTGAGATTTCCACCCCCAGCAGACGGGTCAGGCGGGCATGACGAAAGTTGATACGGGGAGGCTCTGGCAGGCTGGCCGGATCGGTGACATCTACCACCGGCCCCGCCTCGCCGCCACAGATGTCCAGGATCAGGCGGGTGGCGGCTTCCATGACCTCGTCACAGCGGTCGGGGTCCACGCCCCGTTCGAAGCGGTAGGATGAGTCGGTCTGCAGCCCGTAGCGCCGGGCCCGGCCGATGATGGCCGCCGGGGCGAAATGGGCGCATTCCAGGAAGATGTCGCGGGTGGTATCCCCCACGCCACTGTCCTCGCCACCCATGATGCCCGCCAGGGCCAGGGGCCCGCGTGCATCGGCGATGACCAGGGTTTCCGTGTCCAGCGCCACGCTGCGCCCGTCCAGGAGGGTCAGTGTCTCGCCCTCGCGGGCCAGGCGCACCTGGATACCCGCCTGCAGGCGGCCCAGGTCGAATCCGTGCATGGGCTGGCCGTATTCCAGCAGGACGTAGTTGGTCACGTCGATGACGGGACCCAGGCTGCGAATGCCGCAGCGGCGCAGGCGCTCGCGCATCCACAGGGGGGTGGGGGCCGCGGGATCGATGTTGCGGATCACGCGGCCCAGGTAGCGGGGACAGGCGGCCGGCGCCGCCACTTCCACCGGAAAGCGGTCTTCGATGCCGGCGGGCACGGGCGCGATGTCACGGGCGGTGAGCGCGGTGCGCGTGAGCACGCCGATCTCCCGCGCCAGACCGGCCACGCCCAGGCAGTCGCCCCGGTTGGGGGTGAGGTCGATGTC